>CAMOCR010000032.1 GCA_946611025.1 uncultured Alphaproteobacteria bacterium
AGTTGGTTAAGTGAAGATGACGCAAAAAGAATTGGAATTAGTGAAGATTCATATGACAGAATATCAGACGAAATATACAGACGTGAAAATGCGATTAAGCGATTCCGTGATGCCGAGGCAGAAATAAAAAATCTTGATGGCGCACTAGAAAACCGCGCCAAGAAAGAACGTGAATGGGATAAAGATCATAAAAACCTTTACCAAGAACTGGTTGCATATTGGGATATGCTGGAAACTGGGCGTGATTCACATACTGGAAAAATGTACAGTTGGGCATTAGGTTCCAAAAAGTTGAAACAACAGACATTCTCCGCTAATTCAGGCACATACATTTCTAACTTTATGTCCAGCTATGGACGTGCCTCTTGATTTTTATTCGATTTTATGATATAATATAAATCACTTTGGCACTGGGTTCGGTGCCATTTTTTTATTCTAAAAATTTTCAATTCATATAAAAAAAGGAGAAGCAATGACCCGAGTCGTACAAATTCGGCGCGGCACAACCGCACAACACAATAACTTTACCGGCATGGTTGGCGAAGTCACATATGACACCGATGCAAAAACTCTGCGCGTGCACGACGGTGCAACACTGGGTGGGTTCGCGTTGGCGCGCGCCGATGAAATTCCAACAACCACCGATACATTTGATATAGATTCTGTACCAGACACCAAATGGGCGGAAATTGTCGCACGCGTTGCCCCCGCCCCAATAACCGTAAAGACCACCGGCACGATGCCAATTTCAAACACAACATATATTCACAATGTCTTTAACGATGTTGATGCCGCGCCATATGCTGTGCGTGCGGTGTTGGTGTGTCAAAGCGCGGCGGCGGGCTATGCGGCAGGCGATGAAACAACCGCATTCGGTGTTGGTGCGTATGCGACCCCGGTTTTCAACACATATATTGACGATGACGGCTTGCATGTGCGCATGGCGGTTGGCAATTCGCCGTTTTGGGTGGCACACAAGACCACCGGTGAAAAAACCGACATTGTTAACAGCGAATGGAAATTAAAATTCACTATTTATTGTTGAAAAACGAAATAACCTTTGCTAACCTGGGCGCGTTGGAAAAATAACCTAAGAGGAAGTATAATGTACGTATTGTCATTAAATTGCGGTTCATCATCGCTGAAATACAAATTATTTGATGCCGACACGAAACAGGTCGTGTTAAGTGGTCTGGCGGAAAAAATCAAATTGCCTGATTCATGCATTTCGCAAAAGTATCCCGATGGGAAAAAGGTCGAACGCACCGTTCCAATGCGCGACCACGGCGAAGCGTTAAGCGAAGTTATGAAATTATTACGCGAAGCATCCATTGACACAAACGAAATCAAGGGTGTTGGACACCGCGTCTTGTTGGGTGGTGCTGAACTGACAGCATCTTGCAAAATTACCGACGATGTTATTCGCAAAATCAGCGAATATGCCGACATCGCCCCATTGCACAATCCACCAGCATTGGCGGGCATCAACACCGCGTTACAGGTTATGCCAAACGCGACACAGGTTGCCGTGTTTGATACGGCGTTCCACCAAACAATGCCAGAACACGTATATCGTTATGCCGTACCCGAAGCATGGTATACACAACTGAAAGTCCGCAAATATGGCTATCATGGTACATCGCACCTGTATGTTTCAAAACGCGCGGCGGTTATGTTGGGCAAACCGGCGGCAGAATGCAACCTGATTACTGTGCATTTGGGTTCGGGGGCGTCTGTTGCCGCGATTAAAAACGGTAAATGTTTTGATACATCTATGGGCTTTACACCAATTACCGGTTTGGTTATGGGTACACGTCCAGGCAATCTGGATACATCGGCGGTGCTGTATGCGATGGATAAATTGGGCCTGACATCTGCCCAGGCAACAACCCACCTGAACAAAGAATCGGGCTTGCTGGGTATGTGCAAGTTTTCAGACCTGCGCGATGTCGAAGGCAACATGGCGACCGATGAAAAATGCCGCATGGCGTTGGAAAAACAGATTTTAAGTGTTCGCCAAACAATCGGTGCATACATGGCAACATTGGACGGTCGTGTTGATGCAATTGTATTTACCGCCGGCGGTGGTGAAAACGACCCATATATACGTGAACGCTGTCTGGAAAATCTGGAACCAATGGGCATCAAATTGGACAAAGCGAAAAACGATGCTGCCGTTGGTCGCAAGGGTGTTGCCGAAGCAGAAATCAGCGCACCCGACAGCCGTATCAAGTTGTTTATGATTGCCACCAACGAAGAATTAGTTATTCTGGAAGATACATTGGCAATTATGAACGGCACATACAATGCCGATCACTTGAAAATGAATTATTCGTTCGCCCAAAAGCAACGCTAGGGTAATTCATCAAACAACAAAACCACCGCGATTGCGGTGGTTTTTGTTGTGATTTTTTGTGAAAAAAATATGGGTTTATGGGTTTTGTCATCCCGTTAAATAACAGTAAAAAACCACCGCAAATGCGGTGGTTTTATTTCGTTCCCCGTTATTATTAACGTGAATAGAATTCAACGACCAATTCTGGGAACATTTGAACCGGATATGGAACATCTGCAAATGCCGGAACACGTGCATATGTCGCAGTAAAGTTCGCGCTGTCCACGTTGATATAATCTGGTGTTTCGCGTTCGCCCGATTCCAATGCCAAAACAACCAACGGCATTTGTTTTGCTTTTTCGCTGACCGTGATAACATCACCTGGGTTTACCTGATATGATGCGATTTTAACACGTTTGCCATTGACATAAATGTGACCATGGCTGACCAATTGACGTGCCGAGAAAACAGTCGGTGCCAATTTCGCACGATATACAACCGCATCCAAACGGCGTTCCAACAACCCAATCAAGTTATCTGGGGTGTCGCCACGCATATTGTCCGCTTCGGCATAGTAGGCATGGAACTTCTTTTCGCCGATGTTGCCATAGTAGCCCTTTAATGTCTGTTTTGCACGCATCTGTTTTGCGTAATCAGACGAATTGCCACCGCGTGATGTTGGACCATGCTGACCCGGTTTGTATTTACGTTTGTTAAATGGTGATTTTGCCTGGCCCCACAGGTTGACCCCCAGTGAACGACCAATTTTCAATTTGCGCGTATTACGTTTTGCGCCTTGTCTTGCCATAATTTATCCTTTTTTTTGGTTTTTCGGTGCCGGATATCAAACAGAATCCTTATCATACATGGGACCAAAAGACACCATGACTTAATCAGTTCTGGTTATCCAGCGTGCGTCAGTTTATAATGTTTTTTATGTAAAATCAAGGAAAATCTGCGTTTTTTATTATCGCGACCGCACCGCCGCATCGCACGACAGGAATTTTGACACCCCGCATGATTTCGCCAAATCATATGCACGCGTAAAATGCCGCCCGATTTGCGCCGCCGCGTGCGCATCATCACTGAATAAAACTGGAATATTTTTTGCCGCCGCCATTTTCAAAATGCGGGGCGATGGGTATGGTTCATCACACGCTGGACGATAAAGACCGGTATTTATTTCAATTGGGGTTTTAGATTTTGCAATTGCCTGCATCGTTTCGTGTTCGCGCCCAATCCAGCGGTTTTCGCGCCCCACCCCAACCTTTTTCGGCAAATCCAGATGTGCCATCCAATTAAACATACATGTTTCGGCGGCACGCGCCAATTTTTTCCAATATTGCCCCAGCATCTTGTCACGATTTATCATGTCTGTATTCACAAAATCGTGCACATTGCGCAACATGCCATCGTATTCAATAAAATGTGATGCACAAATGATATAATCTGGTTTCAATATTTTTAATGCACGTTCAAACCCAATGCGCCACTCTGGGTATTCGAAAAAGTCCACCTCCATCCCGCGCAAGATGTTCATTTCATATTTGTCCGCCAATTTATTCAATTCGGCATAATGCGGTTTGAACTTTGCAATAACTTCATCAAACGATGATGAATAAATCGCATCATATCCGCCGCGCACCGCGTGTGGATAAAACATTGTCTTGGTAATATCGGGATGCACGATAAAGTGGTTTGATATGCCGATTGTAGTCATACCCAATTCGCGCGCACGCGCCACCATTTCCGCCGGTGTATTGCGACCATCAAAGCCAATCGTGTGGGTGTGTAATGTAAAATCTTGAAATGTTTTCATATATTAAAACTTTACACGTGGTGCCGTGCGTTCGGCATCATCAATTTCAAACAGTTTTTCGGTTCCAATACCAAACATGCGCGCAATGATATTTGACGGGAATTGTTCCACCGCGTTGTTCAGCCCCATTACAACATTGTTATAGAATTGACGCGTTGCCTGAATCTTGGTTTCGGTGTCCGCCAATTCGCGCTGTAATTCCAGAAAGTTTTCGTTGGCTTTCAGGTTTGGATAATTTTCCGCCAACGCAAAAATGTTTTTCAATGCCCCCGAAAGCGCACTTTCCGCCGCACCACGTGCATCGGCACCGGTTGCATGCATTGCCGAATTACGCGCCGCAATTACCGCATCCAGTGTTTCCCGTTCATGCTTTGCCGCACCCGAAACCGTTTCCATTAAATTAGGAATTAAATCATATCTGCGTTTTAATTGGGTATCAATTGTCGCCCACGCTTCGCGTACCTGATTCCGGCGTGCAACCAGACCATTATAAACACCAACAAAATACAGCAAAATCACCGCTATAATTGCAATCGCAGTCCACATGGTAAATCCTTTTTGTAAAATTATTCGTCAATATCTTTCATATTTTCATTATAGGTCACCAATATCATTTTTTCAATTAAAAACGCCCGTTCGGGCGTTTTTATTATTTTTTCCAGAATGCAAATCCGCGGCGTGTTGATTTTTCTTCGCGTTGTTTGCGTTCTTCGGCAGCGCGGCGGCGTTCTGCACGGCGTTCGTGGAACAAACGCGCAGATTCTTCGTCACGTTGAATCAATTTCAATGTCGTCACCGACAATTTATCATTGCGGGTTTCTTCTTCGAATTCGACAATGTCATTTTCATTTAAAAAACGTATGCCCGCTTCTTTTAATGCACTGGAATGAACAAATACATCATCTGTGTTTCCATTTTCATTTGGCGCGTCTGGCGTAATAAAGCCAAAACATTTTTTGCCATTATACCATTTTACTTTTCCTTGACGCATAATCGTGTTCCTTTGTTATGCTTGTTATGGTTCAGGGTAACAATCCATAAACCTGATTTAATTGTGGCGCATTATGAAAAGTAATACAAGAAAAAAACAAAAAAATCCGTGGCGAATTATTTCCCACGGATATTATATATATTTTATCGTAATTTCAACGGACTAGCCCTTGTAATAACGTTGCACTTCCTTCATAACAAAGTTGAACAATTTACCCGCCGTTGTGTTCGTTGGTGCATTCCATGTCGATTTTCGGTATGGCATTGCCGAAACCAAAATAAACCGCGCCATAAAGTGAAATATTTCACTGGTTTGCGCCTGGGTCAATTTTGCCGGCGATGTCGTCAGGCGAAACACTTCGTTTTCAATTGCGTTGTCCAATTTGTTGGTAATGATATCCAACATTTTTTGCGGATAATACATTGTGCAATTTTTCGGGAACCCTTCGAACAGGCTCATTCCAATTCCGCGTTCGTACAAAATATTCCACCCAACACGGTCGAACAAATCTTCGACACAATCGCAAATCATCATGTTGTATTGTTTAATGCCGTCTTCCATATAATCTGCTAATTTGCGTTCGATATTGTCGCTGGCGGCGGTTTTGCTTTTGCGCGCGCGTTCATATTGCGTGTGGGTCATGCGTTCAAATTCAAAGAACGTACGAACCTGACAAATAATTTCCATTGGGACAATGTGCGCGGAATCGGGACCAATGTTCAAAATAACCTTGGCATCACGATAGTTGCGCGGATTGTCCATATCATAGAATTTATCACGCATCGAAACAATGCGTTCGGGCATTGCTTCGCGAATGCGTTCAATAAATGTACGCGCCTGGGGTACCAAATCGAACAAACATTTTACACGCCAAACATCCTGCAGACGCAGGTGTGGTTTTTCAATTTTGTCTAATTCACGAACCAAATCCACCGCAATTTCTTCGTGACCGCGCCCAATGATGCGCAAGACCGTTTCCGATGCAGCGGTTATAAATTTACCCGAAAATTCTTCGCGAATTTTTTCGGCAATTGCACGTCCCGATGCCGCGCGTTCGTGTGCCGTAATAACGCGTTCCGCGGTTGTGGCAACATCGTTCACAAAATCACGATAATATTTCCCGGTAATTTTGTCCAATGCACGCGATAAACTTTTTTGCGCCGCAACAATCACCGTCACAATTGACGACACCGACAGGTCAACCTGATGACCGGCGGTGACGGTAAAAAACTGATTACGCATCGGGTCCATATCCAAACGATGTTGAACCAAATATGGCGACAGCGGGTTGATATCTGCAATTTTTATTTTTTCGTCCACCCCACAATCATTGTCGTAATCATATCGCACAACGGGTGCCTTGGGCGCGCCCAGACATTTGCCCAAAACATGAAACACTTCGCGGAACCAATTCATACCATCGCTGTATAATGTACACAGGTATTCCGCCGCTTCTTCATTTATGCGATGATCCGCCAACGCGCGATTTATATCATCAAGATTTTTCCGGTCATGGTCGGCGGTTATGTCCGCCGCATAGGTATCAGATACAGAATTTTTCATTGTGGTGCCCTATTCTTACTTCATCATTGGGAACAAGATAACATCACGCAATGTTGGTTGGTCAAAGATGATGCTTGCCAATCTGTCAACGCCCAAGCCCACACCCGAAATCGGTGGGAAACCGTGTTCCATTGCGCGCACAAAATCGTTATCGGGGTTAAATGCTTCTTCGTCACCGTTGGCGATATTTTTCGCCTGTTCTTCGAATGCCTTTAATTGTTGAATTGGGTTCACCAATTCCGAATACCCCTTGCACAATTCGGCACCACATACCAACAATTGATACATGTCCAGGCATCTGTCATCGGCATCGCTGTGGCGCGCCAATGGCACCATGTATGTTGGATAGTTGTATAAAAATGTTGGTTTAATGATGTTTTCGCGAATCTTGCGCTTGTACACCCAATCGACCAATGTTGGAATAGAATTCAAATCTGTTAAATCTTCGGCGGGGAACATGCCCGTATCAACCAATTGTTTCTTCAACGCATCCAAATCATCAAAGTCCAAAATGTTGCAGCCGAACAATTCGTTCATTTTCGCGGTATAGTCCATCATTTCATACTGTGAAAAATCTAATTCGGTACCCTGGTATGAAATCTGTAATGTGCCACGCATGGTCTTAATCAAATGCTGAATCAGGCGCCATGTGAAATCGATATTCTTTTTATAATCCCAATATGCCGCATACCATTCAACCATTGTGAATTCTTGCAGATGCATTGCATCCATACCTTCGTTGCGGAAATCTTTGGCAACTTCGAACACACGGTCAAAGCCCGCCCCAATCGCCATTTTCAAGAATAATTCTGGGGAAATACGCAATTGAAAATCGGTATCCAACGCATTGTGATGTGTTGTAAATGGCTTTGCCGCCGCACCAGATGCAACATTTTGCAACACCGGTGTTTCAATTTCCAAGAAACCATTATCAATCATGAATTTACGCCATTCTTGTGTCATTTTGAACCGCCCCAACAAAACATTGCGCGATTCTGGGTTGGAAATAACATCCAAATAACGTTGACGATAGCGTGCCTCTGTATCGGTAAGCCCGTGGAACTTTTCTGGCAATGGGCGCAATGCCTTGGACAAAATATCATAGTGCGAAACGCGCACCGTCAATTCGCCCGCGGTTGTGTGGTATAATTCACCGGTAATGCCGATAAAGTCGCCCATATCGACATTTGCCTTCATAAACTTGTAATCTTCTTCGCCAATTTCTTCACGCGACATTGAAAACTGAATTTCGCCCTCAATATCATAAATGCGACCGAACATCAGTTTTCCCAACCAGCGCAATGCCGTGACCCGTCCACACAATTTAACCGATGTACCATCTGGCAATTCGCGCGCCTCGCAAATTTTATGGCTGCGATCAAATGTGTCTTTCCAGACAACGCCATCACGTGCGCGAATATTTTCGGCCTTTTGCAAGCGGGCTTCTAATTCATTGGTTGATATTGTCGTGTTTTCTGCCATTTTT
>CAMOCR010000033.1 GCA_946611025.1 uncultured Alphaproteobacteria bacterium
TTGGGGCTGGACAATTTAACAATTTACCATGGTCGCGTTGAAGATTTTATTAAACAAATGCCGGCAAATTCATCAAACTGTGTTTTCACCGCGCGCGCATTTGCACCATTGGTTAAAATATTAGACTATACAAAATCAAAAAAATGCCGGCTTTTTTTATTAAAAGGCCGGGAAATTGAAACCGAAGTCGCAACCGCAAAACAAAAACATAAATTCAAATACAATTTAATACCGTCTAAAACCGGTGACGGATTTATAATCATTATTGAAAAATTATAAAAAACACCGGTAATTTCACGTGAAATAACTTATAACACATTGTTTTTACACAAATTTCATACAAAACATTTTTATTTCACGTGAAATAATTTATAACATATTGTTTTTACATAGTTTTCGCGTTTTAGTTAAATTAATTTTTTAAATACCTTGACCGAATACATCGATTCGTATAATAATACAAGCACAAGGAAATGGAAAAATGGTTCAAATAATCGCATTTGCAAATCAAAAGGGTGGTGTTGGTAAAACCACAACCGCGGTGAACATCGGTGCATCGTTGGCAACAATTGGTCGGCGCGTTTTGCTGATTGACCTGGATTCCCAGGGAAACGCCGGAACAGGTTTGGGCTTTGTACGCAGTGCGCATCGTCAAAGTGTATATAATGTATTGATGGGGTTGTCGCCTGCGGCGGAAAATATTTTAACAACCGCAATTCCAAACATGCACATTATGCCATCATCGATACAAATGGCGGATGCCGAAGTGGAATTGATGGATATCGAACGCCGTGAATACCGCCTGCGTGATGCGTTGGGGCAAATTGCAAACCATTATGATTATATATTATTGGATTGTCCGCCAGCGTTGGGTCTGGTGACAATAAACGCATTGGTTGCAGCAAACTATGTCATTATACCAATGCAGTGTGAATTTTATGCATTAGAAGGCATCACCCATATGGTGAATTCAATTCGTGAAATCCACAACCGGTGGAATCCAGAGTTGGAAATCTTGGGTGTTCTGCTGACAATGTACACCAAGCAATATGGCATGACACGCGCGGTTGATGATGATGTACGCAAGAAATTTGGCGACACGGTTTTCAAAACGGTTGTTCCGCGCAATGTCCGTGTATCCGAAGCGCCCAGCCACGGGAAGCCGGCATTGTTCTATGACTTTAATTCATCGGGCGCACAGGCGTATTTGCGTGTTGCAACCGAAGTAATTCAAAAAACAGAGCAGGGGGCTTAAAACACAATGGCAAAATTTGGTCTTGGTCGTGGTCTTGATGATCTTGAACGTGAAATTGGTTCTGTTCCCGACATGTCGATATTGACCGGCGCGGAACGCGTGGTTGTGCGCAAAATTCCATTAAATCAAATTGGTGCAAACCCAGACCAGCCACGAAAAACGTTTTCCGCCGAAGAATTAAACGATTTGGCGGCATCTATTCGAGAACGCGGCGTTATTCAGCCGATTTTGCTGCGCGCCGTCACCGGTCAACCGCATATGTATGAAATTGTGGCGGGAGAACGGCGGTATCGCGCCAGCAAATTGGCGGGTTTGACCGAAATTCCGGCGATTATAAAAACAATTTCAAATGAAAACGCAATGGAAATCGCGCTAATTGAAAATGTGCAACGCGAAAACCTGAACCCAATCGAAGAAGCCAACGCGTATAAAAACCTGATGCAAAAATGCGGCTATGAATTGGCAGATGTTGTACGCCTGATTGGCAAATCCGACAGTTATATTCGCAATGCGATTCGTTTAACAGAATTACCAACATCGGTGCAAAAAATGGTGCAAGATGGCGATATTTCTGCATCACACGCGCGCACGATCGTTGTTGCCGAAAACCCCGAAGAATTGGCGAACAAAATCAAAAACGAAAAACTGTCTGTATCACAAACCGACAAATTGGTTCATAAATCTGGTCGTTCCAACAAAAGCCGCGCATATACGAATCACAATATCGATGAAAAAACATTAAAATCGATGGAAACAGGGCTTTCGACCGCGATTGGTGCGCCAACAAAAATTGTTGAACGTCGTGGTGGGGCGGGGCAAATTGTAATATCATTTGCATCGCGCAACGAATTAAATGAATTGGTAAAATTATTGCTTAAAAAATAATATATAAAAACAAAAAAAACACCGGCAAACGCCGGTGTTTTTTTATACAATTAAATAATTATTTAACTGTTGTTGTTGCATTACGATTCCATTTCCATGCGTCTTCGCCAGATCCTTGGACCAATGGACGTTCTTTACCGTATGAAATTGTGGAAATACGTTTTGCACTGATGCCGTCTTTGACAATAACATCTTTGGCTGCGTTTGCACGACGTGCACCCAAAGCCAAGTTGTATTCTGTGGAACCACGTTCGTCGCAATTACCAGCAATCTGGATTTTGACATCTTCATGATTCTTCATGTACAACGATTGACCCAACAGGTTCAAACGTGCTGCATCGGAAATTTCCGAAGAGTTAAACGCAAAGAACACGCGCTGATCATTCAAATCAGCTGGTTCTGTGACCTTAGATGAACCGCCACATGCCGCCAAGATAGCAGCCGCGCCAGCCAACATAGCAAAGTTTTTGATTTTCATGAAAATACTCCCTTGAGTTTTTGTTACTCGCGTTGTATTTTATACCAAAGTATTCGAAAAAGCAAGGGAAATCACATAAAATGTCGATAAACGCGTTACAAGATTTGGTGTTGGCGGGCGTTCAATGGGAAATAAACGAAGTCCCAAACATGCCAAAATACGCCGATTCTGGCGCAATTACGACATCGCAAGCTACTGCGTCACACCCAACAACAATTGTTCCACCGATTGCCCCACAACACACAATTTCGATGGCCACCGCTATCGCTATGGCATCGCGTCCGGGCGATATCGATTCGTTGTGTCGTATGATTGGAGAATTTAACCATCCGTTGCGCCGCGGGGCGACAAATGTTGTTTTGCCACATATTGCACCAAACCCAAATGGGTTATTGATTTTAACCGATATGCCGGGTGCCGATGATGATGCGTCTGGTGCGATATTGTCCGGTGCAGCGGGCGAAATGATTGATAAAATGTTGGCGGCGGTTGAAATGTCGCGTGACATGGTGTCTATTGCACCAATGTTGTTCTGGCGTACACCAGGGGGGCGTGCACCAACCGATGAAGAAATTGCCTTGGCACGACCATTTGTCGACAGATTTATTGAAATGATAAAACCAAGTGTGATTTTGACATTGGGAACATTGCCCGCCACAGAATACGGCCATGTTCAGTTATCTAAATCACATGGCGCGACCGTTGACACCGCGTGTGGTGCAAAACTGGTCCCGATTTATCATCCAAATTATTTAATGTTAAAGCCATCGGCAAAACGCGAAGTTTGGACCGCATTACAAAATGTACAAAATTTGTTGAAAACAGTACAAAAATAATAAATAATTTATCAGTATTCAATAAAAGGAGCGTACAATTAAACCTGTAAATAATCATGATAATCGTCGTGACATGGGGCCACGTATGAACAACCGCATTTTTGCAAAATCGGTTCAAGTTATCACCGCTGATGGCAAAAACCTGGGGGTTATGCCAACCGCACAAGCATTACAAATCGCCGCCGATGACGGTCTGGATTTGGTTGAAATAAACGCTAATAACACGCCACCCATTGTGAAAATAATGGACTATGGCAAATTCAAATATGAACAGAAAAAACGCGCCAGCGAGGCACGCAAGAATCAAAAAACCATCGAATTAAAAGAAGTTTGGGTTAAACCGTTTATCGAAGAAAACGATTTGAATATCAAAATGAAAAAGGTTTTTGAATTCTTGGATAACGGAAACAAGGTTAAAATTGCCGTTATGACCCATGGCAATAAAAAGGTTTTGGCACGTGGCAAAGATGCAATTCCAGAATTGTTTGCACGAATCTTGGAAATTGTGAACGGTCGCGCAACATTGGAATCAAAATCAAAACCCGATGAACGCACAAAATCGATTATTATTGCCCCTGTAAAGCAATAATTATGACAAACATAAAAACACCGGACATGGTTTGAAGCATGTCCGGTGTTTTATTAGCATATATAAATACACACCAATCAATCAAATGGATTATCAGCCTTTTTGTATTCAATTACTATAGGCAGGTGTTCCCATTTTAATTCTGTTGCAATACCGCGCCGCAAATACCGCGTATACGATTCAGGTATGTCGGACGCACCCCCAACATTTATTGCGATTCGCATTGGGTGACGACCGGTCTGGCGTGCAAATTTAATTTTCATTGGTCGTTTAAGGCGCGACATTGGCGGCTGGCGCGATTCAACCAATTTTTCAACAATGCGGTTTAACAAACTGGTTGGAACGGTTGCCGATGCCAAATCATATTGTTCATAGATTCGGCGGAACATGTTTTGCACCCCCGTTCCGGTTTCTGCAGACACCGCCAAAATCAATGGTTTTATAATTTGATGAAATGAATTTGTGAACTGATGCTTTAATTTCAACAGTTTTGCATCACGCAATTCTGGTTCAACCAAGTCCCATTTATTTAACGCGACACATAATATTTTACCCGCGTCATATACACGACCCGCGATTCCCAGTGCCTGATTTTCAATATTGCGTGTGGCATCAACCATTAAAATAATAACATCTGCCTTGTCAATGGCATCCAGCGATTTCAACGCAGACAATGTTTCCACATCATCCGTCACCCCCGCCTTGCGGCGCAGACCCGCCGTGTCCATTATAACAATATCACGGCCATAAAATGTCGTTGGTATTTTTACCGTATCACGTGTAATACCCGGCGCATCTTGGACAATTTGACGTCTTTCCCCCAGAACGCGATTTACAAATGTTGATTTACCAACATTTGGTTGCCCCATGATGGCAATTTTTATGCGTTCTTGACCGGTGTTCTTGTCGCGGTTCTGCTGTGCAGAAACGGATGCCGGCTTTTTTTCAGCTTTTTCGCTGGCGATTTTATCCATAAATTCATAAATTTCATCAAAACCGCGTTTGTGTTCCGCCGAAATTAAAACCGGTGCACCAAAGCCCAATTTATAAAAATCGTTTATATCTGCCAGACGCGATTTCGATTCGCTTTTATTTACCAGCAATAATACCGGTGCATGTGTTTTACGGTGAACGGTTCGCGCCCAATCCATATCTTCTCCGGTTATGCCGACACGACCATCAACAACAAACAGAACCGCATCGCTTGACGCAATTGCAGAAATTGCCATATCGGTCGAATCGTGTGCAATGCCCGTACGCGCGTTTTCCAGCCCCGCCGTATCAGTTATTTCATAATCACGGTCATGAACCACCCCCGACAGCGTATCCCGCGTGACACCCGGCCGGTCATGCACCAGCGCATCCCGCGTATTTGTCAGCCCATTAAACAATGTCGATTTTCCCGTATTGGGACGACCCGCAATAATTACTTTCATATTATTTTCTCGTTGCTTTTTTGTAATTATAAAGCAAAAATATAAATAATCAAACCAAAGGAAGTGTTCACATGAAACAGGCAAAAAAAACCAATCATAATCATTTCTGGGATATTATTGTAAATCCACGCCGCTATTTTACGAAAATCGTTGCCGATGGTAATCTGGACGAATCGATGTTCAAGGCGTTCATATATGGCTTGATTGGTGGCTGCTTGGTTTTGGGTATACGCCTGTTGGGCGGCGCGACAATTACAATTGGCGCCGTATTCACCGCTATTATCATTATGCCGGTGTTGGCGGTCGCGTTGCTGTTTGTGGGGGGCGGATTGTTAATGTTGGTGTCGGAAATAACCGGTGGTGAACGCGATTGGGAAATCGCGATTAAGGGGTTGGCATCAATCATGTTTGTTTATCCACTGATATTGGTGTTAAATGCGTTGGCATTTAATTGCACAACACTGTGGATAATCAGTTTATTATGCGATGCATATTTGTTGTTCTTGTTTTACAACATTGGTGCATATTGCATGCATGGGAAAAAGTCTAATGTTATAATGGTTGTCGCAATGTTGGCATTGTTCATGGCAACTGTATACATGACAAACTATCGCATTGGTTGGTTCATGCTGAAAAATGCCAGTGCGGCTTTGGCATGTTTATTATAAAAAACATCAACTAAAATATTTGCAAACGATTAAATATTTTCTATAATCGCACTTGGCGGGGGCGAAATTGTTCATTTTTGCGCTTGTGGGTCAAGAGTGCAAAGACGAATAATTTTTCTCCGTCAAATAAAATTAACATTTAAAAACAATAAGCTAGCAAGGAGAATTAAATATGTTATTTGGCTTGATAAACAAAGACGAAAAAACACATTTGAACAATCCAATCGTGGTCGAAGTTCCATATGGTGACGAAACACTGCGCTTGGAAACAGGTCGTATGGCGAAACAGGCAAACGGTGCTGTTTTGGCGACCATGGGTGGTACAATGGTTTTGGCAACAGTGTGTGCCGAAAAAACCGCAGTCGAAGGGCAAGATTTCTTTCCATTGACCGTTGATTACCAAGAAAAATTTGCATCTGCGGGACGCATTCCAGGTTCACGCGACCGCCGCGAAGGCAAGGCATCAACCGCCGAAACATTGATTGCGCGTTTGATTGACCGTCCAATTCGCCCATTGTTCCCAGAAACATTCAAGAACAAGGTTCAAATTATCGCACAAACATTTTCATATGATAAAAAGAATCAGCCAGACATCTTGGCAATGATTGCATCATCTGCGGCATTGGCATTGTCGGGCGTTCCTTTTGCGGGTCCAATTGGTGCGGCACGTGTTGGCTATGCAGACGGTAAATACATTTTGAACCCATCGAAAAAAGCGGTCGAAGATTCCGAAATGGATTTGGTCGTTGCGGCAACAAAAGATGGTGTTTTGATGGTTGAATCTGAAATCGGCGAATTAGATGAAAAAACAACATTGGGTGCGGTGAAATTTGGTTTTGACGCACAACAAACTGTTATCAACGCAATCAACGAATTGACAGCAAAGGCCGGCAAAGAACGCTGGGCAACACCAGAAAAGACGGCTGAATATATCGCAATGGAAGCCGACTTTGAACAATTCGCACCACAAATCGAAGAAGCATTGACAATCAAAGAAAAATTGGTGCGTTTGGAAACATTGGGCAATATTCATGTTGCCGCCAAGGCGCGTATCCCCGAATTGTTCCCAGAAACAACGGTTGCAACATCAACATTGGAATCGGCGGCTGATGAAATCGTTGAAAACATCACTGCACGCATTATGCGTTCGAACATTTTGGCGGGCAAGCCACGTATTGATGGCCGTGATACGAAAACAGTTCGTCCAATTGAAATTGAATTGGGTGTTTTGCCACGCGCACACGGGTCGGCGTTGTTCACACGTGGCGAAACCCAAGCGTTGGTTTCATTGACATTGGGTGGTGGCAAAGATGCATTGCCAATCGAAAGTTTGGATGGTGCCGAAGAACGCGACTTTATCTTGAACTATAACTTCCCTGGCTATTCAGTTGGTGAAGCCAAAGGTTTGAAATCACCAGGTCGTCGTGAATTGGGTCATGGTAATTTGGCATGGCGCGCGTTGCACCCAATGGTGCCTAGCCGCGACAAGTTTGACTATGTTATCCGCGTTGTGTCGGATATTTTGGAATCAAATGGTTCATCGTCAATGGCAACAACATGTGGCGCAACATTGGCAATGATGGATGGTGGTGTTCCACTTACCCGTCCGGTTGCTGGTATCGCCATGGGACTGATTAAAGAAGGCGATGATTATGCGATTTTGACCGATATTTTGGGTGACGAAGACCACTTGGGTGACATGGACTTCAAGGTGACCGGTACCGATCGTGGTATTACCGCATTACAGATGGATATTAAAATCACAT
>CAMOCR010000034.1 GCA_946611025.1 uncultured Alphaproteobacteria bacterium
TATACAATGCTGTTCACAATGATATTACACAAGATTTGGTGATGAAACACATTAAAAACACAAAACGAAATAATCATCAAATAGACTATGTTAAAAAAATGTTGGATTTAGCACACAAATATGGACACCGCCTTGTAATTGTACTACCACCATACAGGCAAGATTATCTTGATTGCTTGCCGGCAGATAATGAAATTTATTTTGAATTATTTAATTTTTTAGCCACACACCAAGATGTAACCTTGTTAAATTTTCAACGCGATAAAGATTTTACATATTCAGATTTTGATTCCCCCGATCATTGTAATCTCTTGGGTGCAAAAAAATTAACTAACAAACTTCGTATAGCATTAAACCCGAAAAAATCCTGATAAAAAACTGGGATAAAATCCCAGTTTTTTATTCATATAACCCCTTTACTTCCCAACACACACCCATAGAAGCATTACCAGTATTTTTTTGATACAATTCCACAGATGTACCATTTTGCGATATCCGTATAGATAATGTGTCGGCACTGCTGAATCCAACCTGGACACATGAAATTTGTGCAAAGCATGACAGGCGGTCCAACATCGCAACCGGCAATGTAATTGTACGAACCGAATTATTTGCTAAAGAATCAAACCTCCCCCCCTGCTCGACCCAGCCGCTTTTATATTTGCGGTACCATGTATAGTTGTTTTCGGCGGTGGGGGTTTGGCTTGCAATCACATAATCGGCGGTTGTTAAATCTGGAATTTCGCTCATTTTCGCCAGAGGCGTTCCACCAACCGTCGTGCCGTCGTGAACGCGAATTGTGTTGTTCGTTGTATCCATCGTTATTTCCCCAATCGCACCGGTAAAGGTGGCATGTTCCGCCGCGGTGCCGCGCCGAATTTGAATTTGTCTGGACATGTTGCCCTCCTTTGCTCTGTCCAGTTTCCTGATTGTTTGAATTAAACACCTTGTTGCATAATAACCACCAGTCCGTCTTGACCCACTGTGTTCGAAAAATTCCCCTTTGCATGACAAAGGGGAATTTTGAACTCTGCACTAACTTTCTGTTATGCAATAAAGTGTCGTCGGGGCATTTATGCGCCGCATCCGCAGACATGCCAATTTATGTATCGATAACTGGTTTCGGTTTTGAATATATAGACCGCACCCGATGTCGTTGTGGCGCTGTGGTTCACGACAACTGCAAATGCGCCAAATTGACCGCCCGCGGTGTTTCCCGCCGGCGATGCCGTCATGGTGTATGTGGTGTCTGCCATTTCCAGCGGAAACAGAACGGTGTACAGGTTGCTGGCGGTCACATCGCCGCCAATGTCAAACACACCGCCCATTTCAACCCAGCCGCTGCGATATTTGCGGTACCATGTGTTTCCGTTGTCGGCGGTCGGCATTTGCCATGCCACAACATAGTCTGCGGCGGTCAAATCGGGAATTTCGTCTGCGCGCGCCAGGGGCGTTCCACCCGTGGTTTGCCCGTCGTGCACCCGCAGGGTCTTGTTCGTGGTATCCATTGTAATTTCACCGTCTGCACCGGTAAAGGTTTCGTGTTCCGCCGCGGTGCCGCGCCGAATTTGTATAACTCGTGACATATAATATCCTTTTATTGTTGTTATAATCTGGAAAAATTCCTATAATACCCGCATGAATTCATATCAAGTGGGCTTGTTTGCCGAATTTTTGGCGAAAATGTATTTGCGCGTTCATGGCTTTCGCATTGTGCGGTCGCGATATATTACCGGCCGCAATACCGGGCGCGCCGAAATCGATATAATTGCCCGCCGGCGCAATTTAATGATTTTTGTAGAGGTCAAACACCGCCGCGATGTTGAAACTGCATGGGCGGCAATCACACCGGCACAAAGTGTACGCCTGCGCCGCGCCGCCGAAAATTTTATTGCGCGCACCGATTGGCGGGGCGATGCGCGGTTTGACGCAATTTTGGTCACGGGGTGGCGGGTTTACTGGGCGCGCGGCGCATTGTAAAAATTGCTTGCCAAAAGAATTGATTCCTGTATAATCACGGTGTACTTTTTAACAGAAAAGGAGACACCATGAAAAAAGTAATGTTGGCATTGTTTGCCGTTTTGACATTGGCCGCCTGCACAGGTTCATACAAACAGGGTAACTGCGAATATGATTTCTTGTTGCACAAAGATATTTCGATTTCTAAAATCATCGGCAATATGACTGGTGGTTGCTAATAAAAAACGCCCGTTTGGGCGTTTTTTTATTTTGCAACAATCACCATCGCCGGCCGCAGGACCGTGTCGCCAAACATATATCCCGCCTGCATTTCTTCGACAATAGTGTTCGATTCTGTATCCGCCTTTTCTATCACCTGAATCGCGTTATGGAATTGTGGGTTTAATTTTTGCCCAACGGTTTCAATTTTCACCATACCCACATTTGCACACGCCGCATCAATCGCGCGCGACATCGCCAAAATGCCCGTATCATCGGGGTTTTGCTGTAATGCCGCCGTGACCGCATCCATTACCGGTAAAAAATTCCGCGCCACCGACATTGCACGATTACGCGCCGCCGCATCGGCATCAATCGCCGCACGACGACGGGTGTTTTCTAATTCTGCTGCAACGCGCAGATATTTATCGTTCAATTCGGCAATCTGCAGATTTAATTTTTCAATTTCGGTGTTTTCTGTTTTTTCCATAACCGGTTCGGTTGCCGGCGTTTCATTTGCGACTTCGTCCAGCGATACCGAATCAACTTTTATTTCTTTGTCGTCCATAACCTTACCCATATAATTTGTGGGGGCGGCGGATTCACCCCCGTTTGTTAATTTATTACTATTTCGTTGCCATTATTATAGGTATGAAATCGTCACTTTTCAAGGACGCACCCCCAACCAGCACCCCGTCAACATGCGGAATTGACATCAATTTTGCGGCGTTGCCACCCTTGACCGATGCGCCATACAAAATTGGCGTGCCGCCCCGCCCCATTTTTGCCAATGTTTCCGCAATCAGCGTATGTGCCGCGGCAATTTCATCATCGGTCGGGGTAATTCCCGCACCAATTGCCCAACGCGGTTCATATGCAACAATAACATCGCCACCGTCAACCGGTACCGATTCACGAACGCCAGATTCGATAATTTCCATCGTTTTGCCCGCATCGCGTTCATCCATTGTTTCCCCAACGCAAATTATTGGTGTAATGCCGTGGGTCAGCGCCATCTGCGCCTTTTCCCGCACAACATCATTTGTTTCACCATGATACATGCGGCGTTCGCTGTGCCCGACAATTACATATTTTGCGCCCGCATCCGCCAACATTTGCGCCGACACTTCGCCCGTGAACGCGCCATGGTCATGTACAGATACATCTTGGGCGCCAATGGCGGCGACGCCATGTGCCCCCGCAATCAACGTAAATGGAACGCATAAAATCACCCGATTTTCCGTATCGATTTTCGACAGCGCATCCTGCATTTCCCGCAACGCCACCGCCGACCCATTCATTTTCCAGTTGCCCGCAATAATTTTCATATATTCCCCTTTTTTTCGTTGATTTTCATTATATCGTTTTGCTATGGTATCGCAAAAGGGGAACAAATGCTAGAATATTTACGTAATGCATCGGAAAAACCGATTGCGAAATTTTTGATTACAATTTTGGCCTTTTCTTTCGTGGGCTGGGGTGTGGCTGAATGGATTTTCGGCAATGTTATGGGTGACACAACACTGGTTCGCGTTGGTGGGGAAAAGATTTCCGTACAACAATATAATCTGGAACGTTCGCGCCAGATGGCAACCATGACACGTGACGAAATGCGCAATGTCTATGTTGATCCGGTCGCAGCACAAAAATTCCAGAACGATATTATTTCGAAACTGACCACGCAACAGATGGTTGAAAACCGCGGTCGTGAAATGGGCTTTATCGTGTCCGACCATCGTATCGCCCGCGAAATTCGTGAATATCCAGAATTCCAAGAAAAGGGTGCGTTTTCAACCCTGAAATTCGACAGTGTGTTAAATAATTCCGGTTATTCAGAGGCGGAATTTGCCGAAATCTTGCGTGCAAATGTCTTGCGTTCCATGGTTTTGGGTGCGGTTGGCGCACCAATTAAAACGCCAAAATTTGCAACCGATGCAATGTACAATGCGCGCTATGCGGAACGCAATATTGATTATGCAACGGTAAAATTCGATGATTTCAAGGTTGGCGAACCCGCTGAACAAGATTTGCGCGATTATTATGCACAACATCCGCAAACAATCGCCGAAACACGTGCGGCATCTTATGTTCTGGTTCTGGCAGATATGTCAAAGCCCGATGAATATGGTGACGCATACGAAGTCGCGATTAAGGTCGAAGATGCAATCATTGGTGGCGACACATTGGCGGATGCCGCGTCTAAAAACAAGGCTAAATTTATATCGGTAAAACCATTTTCGGCGGAAAAATTACCAACCGATGATGTACTGACTGATGCAATGATTTCAAAATTGTTCAACATGGACGAAGGTACAGAATCCGAACTGATTGAAACAAAATCTGGTTTTGTAATTATGCGTCTGGATAAAATCACACCGGCGCACACCGCAGAATTTGAATCTGTTAAAAAATCATTGGCGGCGGATTGGGCGCGCGATGCAAAACGCAAACAGGCATACATGCGTGCAAATGAAATCTTGGTCGATGTAAATGCCGGCAAAGAAATGGCGGGCAAAAAATCGGCAACGGTTTCACGCACAAATGGCGCACCAAACGATGTTTTGGTTGCAGCATTTAAGGCTGCGCCTGGCACCAGTTCGATTGTGCCATCAAATGACGCGTTCTATGTGATGACGGTAAAATCAAATCACAAGCCCACAGCGGATGCCAAGAAATCAGCCGATTTGGCGAAAGAGGTTTCAAACCTTACCGCGCGCGGATTAACAGATGATTACAATTCGTTCTTGATTCGCGAAAATCCGGTACGCATAAACGAAAAAGTTTATCGCAGATTTTTAAGCAACGATCAATAATACCCCCCGCATAATGCGGGGTTTATTATTTGATAACCGCGCTTTTAATCAGTGTCACATCTTCTTTGATTCCATCCAATTTCATTTGCAATTGACCGATTCCGGTTTCCAATATTGTCGTGCGATTTTCCAGTGATGTTATGCGTTCATTTGCGCGCGACAAATCGTCCAATGAAAAATCTTGTCGCGCAACCCAATAAACCATGCCGGCAATAAACGCAATCAGGAACCACCCGCCACGCAATGTGTCCACCAAATTGGATAAAGTGTTTTGTTTGTTTGACATGTTTTTATGACAATTTATTTGTCCCCCGTTGATAACTGTTCAATTTGACGAACCAGCGCACACTGTGCCGCGACCCAACGCAATTGTTCATTGGTTGCATTTGGCCCAATTGTACGCATAACCGTTATCTTGCGCAGGTGTTCCATCACCACGCGCCCAGATGGCGTATTAAATGTACGCACGAAATGCTTTTCTAAATCGGTCATGTGCTCGCCCCACTATATTATATTTTCCCCAGCCGCCATTTGTGCGATTGGCGCAATGTATTTTAATTCGGCATCACTGTTCAGCACAATTGGCGCAATTGCACCACGGCGCGACAAGATTTGTAATCCGCGGTCCACCAATGGTCGAATAAATTCATGCAACAGTCGCCCATATGTCGCACCCAAAATACGCATCATATCGGCATTACGCGCCATTATTTCGGTTGCGGTCATTTCTTTGTCACTTAACAGCCCCAATCGATCTGCCAGCAATGCATGGCGAATACGTTCACGCAAATCTTTTAGCACCAACTGCGACACATCAAAATTCGCACCTGATGCCAACGGGGTCAATCCCGATGACCCAACCGCCTTGGGTATAATTGCCCCCGGTGTTAGATTTATATTCGCCAGATTTATAACACCATCATCGTCGGCCTGCCATATACCAGACACGGCAATCGTTGCGTTTTTCAAGACCAATTCCACGACTTTGTTTGCGGTTTTAATGTCGGGCAATGCACGCATTACCGGCCCACGACCGTATAATTCACCACTGGACAATGCCCAACGGAAAATAATATATGGGTTCGTTTCAAATGTGCCAGTTGATACAACATTGTTTTCAATATCGCCACCCACATCCAGCCATGCAACGAAATCCGTTCCAACCAAACTTTGCACTAATTTTAATGGCATTTCTGGGTCATGTGCAATCTTGTCACGCAAATCGGCGGGTGGTGTCCATGTCGGGAAACGCGCAACGACATCGCACGCATGCATCGATGTTGTATGGAAAACCGCGTTCGGCAAAATCGCAATATCATACATTGGAATTGCCGTAAATGAAAATGCAGACGCGGCACCAATCGGGTTTTCTGCCATAAACAAACATGCCGTACCCATTGTGACTAAATCCATATAGCACTGGTGTATCGTTGTATAAAAATTTGAATCGTTCAGGTTTGCTCGCAACACCGCGGTGGCAATTTCGGCGTTTGGCGATTCATCGCTTTCCGGAACCAGTGTCATCCACAACGATTCTGGGGGCGTAATCAGCGAATACATCGATGCCGCCAAATTGTCGGCTGCATCTGCGGCGGTTGAATCAAACAATGTTGCCACATCATCATCGGTTGTGGGTGTGGTATATCGCCGTGCATCGTCCCAACGTTTAATCCATGGTGCGCGCATATCAATTGCCCGCGCATACATCTGCTGTAATTGTTTAATGTTTGTTGACATTTTTCATCCTTTGCTTTGTTATGAAATTTTGAATTTTGTATTTGCCGAATATATATTTACCGCCCGCCCAATTGGTCGTATTGGTACCGGGGGCGCAACAATTGCGCCAGATATTGCATCAATGCCGTCATCATGTATGCCCGTGCCGACTGGTGACCAGCCCATCATTTCCGCCAACAGCGGCGTTGATTGCACACGCGATGCACAATATAGACGCCCCGTGGACAGCAATGGTTCAATCGTGTCGATAATGCGGTCGGCCTTGTTTTTATTATTTGCAACCCGCATAACCGATATATCCAACCCCATGCGTCCCGCACAATCGCGCAGAATTTCCGGCAACGTGTTTCCAATTCCGTTTGTTTCAACCGATATCCGCCGCATGTTGTGCCGCATCATAAAATGCAATACATCATCACACTGGTGCGCCATTGGGTGTTCATCGGTATCCGCAATGCGCATGTACATCACATCGTGAATAAACACGCGGTGCGATTTGTCATCACGATATATCATCACGCAAACACTGCCGTCACTGTGCGCGCCCGCCATTGACGGGTCCCAATAAATCGCCGCACCCGTTATAACCACATCACCGATTCGTGCGCTGTGCGGGTTAAAATCGTCGTCATAGAAATGCATTGCACCGGGGTCTAATCTGATTCGTTCCGGTGGCAACGGATTTAACATCATTTGCGATGCAAAATATCGCGCGCCAACCGTGCGTTCCAGTTCGGCAATCTTGTCATGTGGGAATAATTCCGGCCATTCTGGGCGCCCATCGGCATCAACAATCGGGATTTTCAGCGTTTTAAAACCACGCAAAAAAGGCGTTGAAAACGCAAATTTTTTATATACTATATCAAACATGGACTTTACCCCGAAAACTTTACCAACAAATCTGGAAGCCGAACAGGCTGTCTTGGCGGCTGTCTTGATTGACAATCGCGCGCTGGAACGTGTTTCCGAATTTTTGAAACCCGAACATTTTTCGCATCCGGCACACCAAGAAATTTATCGTTTGGCAATGCGTCAATTTTCTGCGGGTATTCCATTTGATATTATCACCGCAAAAAATTATCTGGATCAACAGGGCACCCTGGAATCGGTTGGTGGTGTTGATTACCTGACACAATTGGCGGGCGCGGGTGCAACGGTGGTGAACGTTGAACAATATGGTCGC
>CAMOCR010000035.1 GCA_946611025.1 uncultured Alphaproteobacteria bacterium
ATATATATGCACCATATCGGCCGGTTGGATAATAATATATTTCTGCATCGGTTGCCGGATTTTTACCCAATTTTTCTGGTTCGGCTTTTTTGGTTTCACCAGATAATAATTCGCGTGCAATTTCCAGTGTAATTGTGTCGGCGGTATATTTTTTTGCCGATACATTTTTTGTTCCATTTGTCACATATGGACCAAACTTACCAATCTTAAAAGATATACCATCACCCAAATCTAGGCTGGTTGGTTGTGTTTTTTTATTTTCTGTTTTTTCATCATTTGAACTTTGTACTTTGAACTTTGCACTTTCATCCAATTTTTGTGTGTAATTACATTTTGGATAATTTTCACAACCAATAAATGCACCGAATTTAGATAATTTAATCCCCAGTTTTCCGCCACAGTTTGGACATTTATCATTACCATCGGTAAATAAATGCTTGTGCATAAATTCATTTATTTGGTTGATAATTTCGGTTGTTTTTATTTCACGCGCACCATCAATCATGGTCTTGG
Source organism: uncultured Alphaproteobacteria bacterium (assembly GCA_946611025.1). Classification (GTDB taxonomy): domain Bacteria; phylum Pseudomonadota; class Alphaproteobacteria; order Rs-D84; family Rs-D84; genus Enterousia. The sequence goes on from CAMOCR010000035.1 coordinate 514, forward strand.
TTGGTGTCCAGAATGCCGTCAATGCATCGATTTTATCGGTTTTACCATTTGATACATCGTCCAAGGTATCTTCGGTTTTTGCGGTAAAATTCACATCGACCAATTCGGTAAAATATTTATTTAAATATGATGCAATAACCCAACCCCCCGCTGTTGGATGAAAACGATGTTGTTTATCTTGTTCAACATACGCGCGGTCAACAATCGTTGACATAATTGTTGCATATGTTGATGGACGACCGATACCCAGTTCTTCTAGTTTTTTAACCAGTGATGCTTCGGTATATCTGGCGGGCGGTTGTGTAAAGTGTTGTTCGGTAAGCAATTCTGTTATATCAACCGCATCACCAATATTCATCGGTGGTAATTTTGTGTCAACATCGTCTTCGTCATCATCACGCGTTTCAATATATACCCGCATAAATCCATCAAATGTGCGCGTTGTACCAACCGCATGAAATGTTGCGATTTTATTATCTGTTTCAATATCTGCGGCAACCGAATCAAATTCTGCATTGGTCATTTGACATGCAATTGTTCGTTTCCAAATTAAATCATATAATTTTGCTTCGTCCCCAACCAATTTTTTATCATTATTATCAAAGTGTGTTGGGCGGATTGCTTCGTGTGCCTCTTGTGCGTTTTTAGATTTAGTCACATAAATATTTGGTGTTTTTGGTACAAATTTATCACCATATGAATTTGCAATATATGCACGGATTTCATTTACCGCATCTGCAGATAAATTGGTTGCATCGGTTCGCATATATGTTATTAAACCGGCTTCATACAACTTTTGCGCGGCAGACATTGTTCGGCGTGATGAAAAATATAATTTACGCGCGGCTTCTTGTTGCAGTGTGCTGGTTGTAAATGGTGCGTATGCATGCCGTGTAATTTTCTTGCGTTCGATATTTATAACATGTGATTTTATAACCGGTTTACCAATTTTACCCAAAACATCATCAACCATTGATTTGTTTTCAATGGTCATTTTTTCAACTTTTTTACCATTGAATTTAATCAAAGATGATTTAAATTTTGCCGAATTTACAGCACATAGCACATCAACCGACCAATATTCAACCGGTTTGAAATCTTCGATTTCGCGTTCACGGTCAACAACCAATTTTACCGCAACCGATTGCACACGACCGGCACTTTTCCCCAGATTACGCCGCCACAGTAATGGTGAAATACCAAACCCAATTAAATAATCAAGTGCGCGCCGTACCAGATATGCATCAACCAAATTTGTATCGATTTTACGCGGGTTTTCAATTGCCGATTGAACGGCTTTCTTGGTAATTTCATGGAACGCAACGCGATATACATGTTTGCCAGATAATAATTTTTTTGATGTTAATATATCCAGTATATGCCACGCAATCGCTTCACCTTCGCGGTCCGGGTCTGATGCCAGATATACATTATCAGCCTTTTTTAATTCATCGGTAATAAGTTTTAATTGTTTTTCTTTGCCCGGCATAATTTGCCAACGCATTTTGAAATTATGTTCGGTATCAACACTGCCATTTTCGGGTACCAAGTCGCGTACATGACCCACAGACGCAATAACACGCCACCCCGCCCCAAGGTATTTTTCAATTGTTTTTGCTTTTGATGGTGATTCAACAATCATTAAATTCATATCTTAACTTCCTTTGGCAGATAATTGTTGGTCTTTGTGTATATGCGCGTTTTGTGCCAGTCCAAAACCGAACATCAGTGATAATAAACTGCTGCCACCAAAAGACATTAATGGCAATGGCACACCAACGGTCGGCATTAAACCCAAAACCATAGAGATATTTATAAAGTAATAAATGAAAAAGTTCAACATAAAACCAAAACACATCAATTGTCCAAACCGATTTCGGCATGTTTTTGCACACCAAAACAGTAAAATTACAATCCAACTGTATATCAAAACCAGTGTGAATGCCCCAATAAAACCAAATTCTTCGCCCAGCATGGTGAAAATAAAATCGGTCTGTTTTTCAGGTAAAAACGATTGTTGTGATTGTGAACCGTGCATATATCCCTGACCGATGATACCGCCACTGCCAAATGCGATTTTTGCCTGATTTATTTGATAACCGCTGCCGCGGGCATCAAATTCAGGGTTTATAAATGTAATAATACGATTTCGCTGATAATCATGCAGACCACCAAACCACACAACCGGTGCCGCCATAACACCAAGAATTGCCGCAATTATAAACCATTTGCGTGGTGCACCGACAATGTAAAACATACCAACGGTGATTAAACCTAATGAAATTGCAGTTCCCAAATCTGGCTGTGCAACAATTAAACCAAATGGCACCAGCAATAAAAATATTGGTGCGATATAGTGTTTAATTTGTGTTAATTCAACTGAATTCATCCATGCAAAATATCGCGCCAATGCCATAACCAGTGCGATTTTTATAAATTCAGACGGTTGAATATGGAAAAAACCCAGATTTAACCACCGTTGTGCGCCCATGCCGGTGTGTCCAACAAATGTCACCAAAATAATCATAATCAATGCAATTGCATATATTAAATATGCAGATTTAATCCATGTCTTGATATTTGAAAACGCAACAACAAAAAACACAACAAAACCAACTAATATTTTTGTCAGTTGTGATAACGCAAATGGTTGCCATGAGCCGCCACCCGCCGAATATAATACAACAATAGAAAACGCCAAAACAATACACATAGGCGCAAACAATGCCCACGAAAAACGCGACATTTTTTCAGATAAACGCATCATATTTGCATTTGAAACACGTGTCTGTGCATGCTGCATATTATGCCCCCGTTTTTAATAGTTCGCGCATTACTGCCGCCGCCGTACGTGCCGCCGGACCCGACCCCCCCGAATGTTCGGTTATAACACATACAACATATTTTGGGTTTGTTGTTGGTGCATATCCCACAAACAAACCATGATTTCGCATATTCCATTTTAATTGTTCGTTTGTCAAAACACCCTTTTGACGTTCGGCTTTGGAAATACTGCGAACCTGTGATGTGCCGGTTTTGCCGCCCATGCGCGCGCCATTTACATTTATCGCGCTGCCCGATGCGGTACCACCGGGTTTGGTCACCTCTTCCAGTCCAGCCAGAACATATTTTATATTTTGCTCTTTTAAATTTAATGACGGAAACGATGGCGTTTTGTTTGACATAATCAGTCGTGGCCGCACCGCACGATTGGTTGTGACACGCGCCAACATTGTCGCCAATTGCAAACAGTTGGTTAAAATAAATCCCTGGCCGATACCGGAAATAACCGTATCACCGTTAACCCATTGGGTGCCGACATTTTTTTCTTTCCATTTTTTATCGGGGATAATTCCCGACATTTCGCGCGATATAATGTCCCCCATATATTTTTCGGTGAATCCCAGTTTTAACGCCATGCGTTTAATTGCATCAATCCCGATTTTTAGTGCCAGTTGATAAAAATATATGTCGCACGAATGTTTTAATGCGCCCGCCATATCGACATAACCATGCCCCTTGTGTTCCCAGCAATGATAACGGCGGTCACCATAGTCCCAATGACCCGGACAAAATACGGTTTTCTTGGGTGATATCGCGCCCGATTCCAGTGCCGCCAACGCAACAACAATTTTAAATGTTGAACCGGGGGGATATAATCCTTCGACTGTTTTGTTCATAAATGGTTTTGCAATATCTTCACGCAGTGATGCAATATATTCATCACCATCGTCAGATGTGAATTGGTTTGGGTCAAAACTGGGGGTGGAAACCATTGCCAAAATATCGCCAGTTTCCACATCCATTGCAATACCACAGCCCGCCCGATGTGTCGTCAACGCGTCATACATTACCCGTTGGGCATTGATATTTATTGTTGTTTGTAAATCAAGCCCAGGCTTTGCATCAACAAATTGTGTTTTATCTTCGCCGGTGACGCGCCCCACCGCATTTGTCACATATACGGTTTGACCTGGTATGCCCGCCAAATCATTATTATACCGCTTTTCCAGACCCGTAATTCCGGTTGTGTAAAACGGTGCCGCCGCAATAGGTTTTGCTGGTTCACCAACATAGCCAAAATATTGTGACCCCGCCGGCCCCATTTCATAAACACGGGCATAACCACTGGCAACGCGCAGCCCCGGCAGATTTTTCGCCTGAATCTTAGCAAGGCGATTCCAATCGGTATTTTGACTAACCAATACCGGTTGAAACGCGGGTTGTTTTGCAATTTTTTCTTTGATTTTTTTTACACGCTTTTCCCGCAGGTTTAATTCCGCCGCAACCGTATCAACCAATGAATTTATATCATTTGATTCTTCGGGAATTATGTATATACGGTAAATTGGCGTATCGCGCGATATTGGTGACCCATCACGCGATAAAATTTTACCACGTGGCGGCATATTTATTTGAATACGAAATGAATTATTTTCGCTTTTTTTAAGATAACTGCGGTAATTAAATACCTGCATTTGCAACATGCGCAAAACCAATACAGATGTTAAAACCGCGCCACCGGTTAAAAACAGTGCACTGCGCCGGTCAAATGTGTATGCAACTTCTTTATCTATCATGTTGCACCCCATTTATTAAACGTGTTATTGGTAAATATAAAATCGTCATCCAGATAAATATCCACAATGTGCGCCCCAGAACAGTCCAATTCAAATGCGTAATTTCAAAAAAGAATAACCCGATACCAATATACGCAATAAACATATCAATCGAATTCAAATCACGATGTTCAAAGTCAATAAAACTTTGAAATCCGTTTAATGCATAGCACAGGCAATAAATCGCCGTCCAATAACACAGTGACCCCAGATTATAATCCAGCAAAAAACAAAATAATAACCCGAACGGCATAAACCATTTTGTTGGATTTATAAAAGTGCAGTAAAATATTGGAATAATTGCAAGCACCCCACCCGGATTCCAAAATGGCAGCGACAGACGCCACAAAAACACCACCGATAAAAACGGAAATGCGGCACGCAAAAATTTTACAATATTTTCTTTCATTTATATTCGTTATTTGTATCAAATTGCAAAACAATTACACGCGACAGTGTTTTTGGCTGTAATACATCAACATCTGTTTCGTTTTTCATTGTTCCAACGAAAATTCCGTTTGGTAAAACACCGCTGATATTACTGGTGACCAATGTTAGACCAGATGCCCCCCGAAACATTGGGTCACTGAACAGACCCGCCGTTGCGGTTTTTGATGCATTGCCTGATAAAAAGCCATAAACTTCGTACCCCGCAACACGTATCGCAATGTTTGTGTCGGCATCGGTCACGGCGCGTACGCGTGCAAAGTTTGAACCGGCATCAACCACCATACCGGCAAATTGGTTTGATGTTGATACAACAACCATTCCAACATCGACGCCATCGTTTTTGCCACGATTTATAATAAATGTATTGTGGTGCAATGCGCGATTTTCATGAATAACATCGGCAATAACGGTGCGCTGGGGAATCTGTTCAGCAATTCCAATTTGCCGCCGCAACGAATCATTTTCAGCAACCGCAACATCACATTTGTATTTTTGCGATATTGCATCATCCAGCCTTACGCGCAATTCGGCGTTTTCACTGCGCAAAGTAGATAATTCATGCAGGTTATCAAACATATCGCCCACAACACGCACCGGCCATGTAATAACATCACCCACCGCATTTGCCACCGGCAACACAACATGCGCCAACGCGTTCATAATGCGGTAATCAGGCTTTGCAATCATAATATATATGAACAATACCGGCAGAACCGCCGCTGCCGCGACAGATTTAATCAAAGTCATGATTTTGGAAGATGCCGATTTTTCTATCATTGTTTTCCAGTTTAATCACCAAAAATCGAATACGCAATAAAAACTTGATTTTTTGTTTTATTCTGCCACAATATTGCGGTGTTGAATGTCCAAAGTGGCACATGGCAGCCATCCGGACGGTTAAAAAAAGAGGTTAAAATGCCAAAATTAAAAACAAAGTCGTACTTGAAAAAGCGCGCATCTATGACAGCAACGGGTAAAATTCGCGTTGCCAGAAATGCTCACAAAAAATTACTGCGTCACAAATCGAAACGCGCAAATAACGCGGGTTCGAAACCACAGTATTTGAACGAAAACATGGTCGGTCAGGCGAAAATCTTGGCCCCGTATGGTTTGAAATAATAAAGGGGGCACATTATGGCAAGAGTAAAACGCGGAACAACCGTTAAACAAAAACACAATAAAATCTTGGCACGTGCCAAGGGATATCTGGGTCGTCACAGCACAACATATCGTGCGGCTCGTGAAAAAACAGAAAAAGCCGGTCAATATGCATATCGCGATCGCCGCGTCAAAAAACGCGAATTTCGTGGTTTGTGGATTGTTCGTATCAACGCTGCTGTGCGTCAAAACGGTTTGACATACAGCCAATTTATGAACGGCTTAAAGAAAGCCGGTGTCACATTAGACCGCAAGGTTTTGGCCCAAATGGCATATGCTGGGGACGAAAACTTTGTTAAATTGGTTGATACAGCAAAACGATTTAGCGCAGGGGATAATAAATAAACCCTTGGCGGTGGTGTTTTGTTTTGTAATAATAAGACCGTCAAGCGACGGTCTTGTTTATTTATAAGGGGCAAAAGTTATGCAAGAACAGATAAAAAATATTCAAACACTGGCGGAATTACAGGCGTTATACACCGCGACATTTGGTAAAAATGGCACAATGACGGCGCGGTTAAAGCAAATGAAAGATTTATCAAACGATGAACGTGTGGCATTGAATCGCGAAAATACCGAATTGCGTGAATTGTTCAAAGT
>CAMOCR010000036.1 GCA_946611025.1 uncultured Alphaproteobacteria bacterium
GGGGTGGCACCGCGCAAGAATATTGCGCCCCTGCGGAAAAATTAAAGTGGGTGCCAAAATCCAGATTTGATTTTTGTGCCCAGTATCCCACTTCGCCAAGGCTTTGTGGGACAAGTTATAAAGGGGTCAAAATGTTATCTTTGAAATCAAAATACAGAACGCACACATGCGGCGAATTGACGGAAAAAAATGTGGGCGAAACGGTCACACTGTCGGGGTGGGTGCATCGTAAACGCGACCATGGGTCGTTGTTGTTTGTGGACCTGCGCGACAATTATGGTATTACCCAGATTGTGTTCGATGGTGGTAATGATGCGCTGGAAAAGGTGCATCCGGAATCTGTTATTAAAATAACTGGTACAGTTGTTGCACGTGATGCATCACAAATAAACGACAAAATTCCAACGGGGCATATCGAAGTCCAGGCGGAATCATGGGAGGTTTTAACAAACGCTGATGTGTTGCCGTTCCCAGTGTTTGGCGATGATGATTCGGTTGCCGAAGATTTGCGTTTGAAATATCGCTATATTGATTTGCGTCGTGAAAGTTTACACAACAATATTTTGACACGTAATCGCGTTATGAAATTCTTGCGCGATAAAATGTGGGACATGGGTTTTTCAGAATTCCAAACACCAATTTTAACCGTGTCCAGTCCCGAAGGTGCGCGCGATTACATTGTTCCAAGTCGTAATCACCACGGCATGTTCTATGCATTGCCCCAGGCGCCACAGCAATTTAAGCAATTGATTCAAATTTCTGGGTTCGACAGATACTTTCAAATTGCGCCATGTTTCCGCGATGAAGATTTGCGCGCAGACAGATTGCTGGAATTTTATCAGTTAGATTTGGAAATGTCGTTTGTTGATTTGCCGGATATTCAAGCGGTTGGTGATGAACTGATGCCGGAACTGATTAAAACATTTGTTCCAGATGCCATTATCGACCCAAATATTCCACATATTCCATTTGACGAAGCAATGTTGAAATATGGGTCTGATAAGCCAGATTTACGCAACCCGATTATTATTCACGATGTCAGTGAAATATTCCGCGGGTCTGAATTTGGAATCTTTGCAAATGCGGTTGAATCGGGTTCGGTTGTTCGTGCAATTCCGGCACCAAACAGTGCCGACAAGCCACGTTCATGGTTTGATAAATTGGGCGAATATGCGACCCGTGAATTGGGACTTGGTGGATTAGGCTATATCGTTTTTGCAGACGAAGCCAAAGGCCCCGTTGCGAAAAAGTTAGATGCCGCGCGTATTGCAAAACTGCGTGAAATATCGGGTGACAATTCATCGTTGTTCTTTGTGTGCGACACAGCCGAAAACGCAGCCAAGGCGGCGGGCAAATTGCGCATCAAACTGGGTGAAGATTTGGGGTTGATAAATCCACATGAATTTAAATTCTGCTGGATTGAAGATTTCCCAATGTATGAATTAAACGAAGAAACCGGCACAATCGATTTTGGTCATAATCCGTTTAGTTTGCCAAAGGGCGAATTAGATGGTGACCCATTGAAAATCAAGGCAAATCAATTTGACATGGTGTTAAATGGTGCCGAAATTTGCAGTGGCGGTTTGCGTAATTATAACCCAGACACCATGGTCAAGGCGTTCGCAATTGCGGGCTATGGTCCAGAGGTTGTAAAAGAAAAGTTCGGTGGAATGTATGCCGCGTTCCAATATGGCGCACCACCGCACGGTGGATGTGCGTTTGGTATTGATCGTTTGGTTTCAATTATTCTGGGTACGACAAACCTGCGCGAAGTGGTGTTGTTCCCGACAAACCAACGTGGTCAAGATTTGATGTTGGGCGCGCCACGTGAAGTGACCGAACAACAATTACGCGAAGTGCATATCCAAGTGCGCAAGAAAAACTAAAACCAAAAACAAAAAAAACACCGGCGTTTGCCGGTGTTTTTTATACTTAAAATCGGTCGTGTGATTTAACAAATTGTCGCATAAACGCCGGGTCAAAATCTTGCATGATTTCCGACAATGAATATGCGCGTTCGCCGTTTGGTGCAACGGTTAAATCAATCGGTGCGGGTTCGGGTGATGTTCCACGCAACACGATAAAGAATTGTGCAGACATTGTGCCACTATCAATCTTTAATGCACCGGTGGCATCGACATGTGGTAATGACATTGACAATGGTTCGGTCGTTTCAAAATTACCACTGTTATAATGCCCAACAATGTGTAATGATTTCAATCGTGTTTGACCGTCATTTAATGCATATATCAGTGCATCTTCGGCGGTAAGAATTGTGATGCTGTCGGCAGATGCATAAAACGCATCGGTTCCAATTCCATATACATAGCCACCTGTAAATGTTAAATCGATATCACCGTTCAGGTTATATTCAATATCGTGTGCAATGTGTCCCGATGTTTTCATTGCAATATTGCCCGTGACATATGAATCGCCAATGTTTAATGGCATCGTGTCGCGCAATAATTTCCCATTTGTTTCAAATTTATTCAACTGTAATGCAATATCATAATTTGACCCATCACGAACGATTGTTGCCAATATGTTTCCGCGGTCATCATCGGTAATAGAAAATGTTTGTGTGTTTGGCTTTAATGAATAAACAAAATTGTTATATTCAGTTCCGTCATAAATTAATTTATCGGCGGTCAGTGAAATGTCAACGCCCAAATCAAACGGAATCATTATCGGGTGCATGGTTAAAAACGATAATTCTTCGAATCGCGCCAGATAATTTTGCGACAAAAATGAATCGATATTTAATACATCGGTCTTTAATGTAATTGCGTTGCCAACCGCGGAGCCGGTGAAAACATGATTTGCAATGTTGATTGTTAAATCAGATGTCACATTATTTTTATATTCGCCCGATACGGTGTATATATTGTCGCGCAGTGATTGTAAATCAACCCCCGGGAACCATGTCTTGAAATTCTTGCCGTATATATAAAAGAAGTCGTTTTGCACCGCCATTTGCCATGTTGCGTCATGCGGGTGGAACACAACCGCGCCAGATTCCCATTCAAAATCACCAGTGGCATCCGCCATAGATGTTGGTAAAAACGGGAATTTTACCCCCAACCAATCCAGTGTTTTATTTTTTGCAAATTTGAATTCTGGACGAATCTTGTCTTCGTTTATTGTCAACACCCCCGCCGCATCTGCAAATTCAAAATTCACAATGCCATGTGTACCAAACTTTAACGCGTTTTTTTGCACCGTGTTTATATCTGGCATTTTCACATTTGATTTAACAGTTATATTAAATTCTGTGCCATTGACCCACAATGAACCAGACATGTTGCCGTGTGAATATTCGGCGCATTGCCACGCGGTTGGTGTGCCACTGAAACGGCATGTTGTGTTTTTCCCATTTTGTTTTGTTATAACCAAAATATCATGTGCGCCATCGGCGTCAATATAGCCACCATTGATTGCAGTGTCGTCTGCAATAATACTGTTAATTTGTAATTTATCATCGGTTCCAATTGCAGATATTTTTAGGTGATTAAATGTTTGTTTTCCAAACTTTAAATTACCATAAAAATCAATGTTCAAATTTACACCGCGCAAATATTTCATGGGTTGCATCAAAAATGAAAAATCATAATCAATATCGCCAGATTGCATTTGAATGTCACGGCGACCATCAGGATACAGTTTTATATTCCCAGTCGCATTGTTTGCAGATATGTTTCTAAAATCAAATGTATGGTCACCATCCCATGTAAAATCCATCGACAAATTCACCGCATCGTGAATCATTGGTTCGGGGAATTCAAACCATTTATTGATATTGTCTGTTTCAATAGATAATTGTCCAGAAACCGAACCATCATCATATAATTGACCGATAATTTCCAGATTGTTGTTATAGTTATGAATTACGAATTCATCATTTTGATATGTGACATCATATTTGTGTTGGGCGGTGCGTACGGTGCCGGTAAATTTACCGTTTTGTAATTCGCCACGAATAATGTCGTAATTGTGCGACATAAATTCAACGGTGGAATTATAAATAATTATTTTGGCGTTAAAATCGATTGCATTTAAATTTCTTATTTTGAAATTTGCACCATAAATAGATATTGGTCCGTTCAATTCGGCGGCAGTCGGGTGAAAAACACTGTGCCATGGTACGGAAAACATTGCCGAATGAATTGTGCCAAATGGTACGGAAATATCACGCGCGACAATTGTTGCATGACCCAACAAACTGAAATTCACATCGCCACCAAATTGGGCATGGATACCAGTCTGGGTTTCGACCGCAGATTCCAATTGTGGTTTCATATAATTCAAGGTTATTGCCGGCGGCACAAACACCACCGCAATTATTGCGGCGGCAATAATACCGACCAATGTCCAGCCGATTCTGCGCTTGTATCTGGGCTTGATTGCCATACTCTCTGTTTCCCTTGTTTTTTTATTATAATGAATTATATTGTTGTTTGTGAATAAAAAAATGACAAAACAGATATTTAATCTTGAAAGTTCTTATGCCCCCATGGGTGACCAGCCGACCGCAATTCGTGAATTGGTTGCGGGTGTCCGCAATGGCCGGCGTTCTCAGGTTTTATTGGGGGTAACGGGGTCTGGGAAAACTTTCACAATGGCAAATGTTATTGCAGAATTGGGGCGACCGGCGTTGATTATGGCACCAAATAAAATTCTGGCGGCGCAACTTTATACCGAAATGAAGTCGTTTTTCCCGCACAATCATGTGGAATATTTTGTGTCATACTATGATTATTATCAGCCCGAAGCATACATGCCAACCACCGATACATATATCGATAAAGATGCATCGATAAACGACCAATTGGACCGTATGCGGCATAGTGCCACCCGTGCAATGCTTGAAGAGCAAGATGTTATTGTTGTGTCTTCGGTATCATCAATTTATGGTATGGGGTCGCCAGAACAATATTCGGGAATGCGTCTGGTATTAAATGTTGGCGATAAAATTGGCATGGCAGATGTTATGCGCGCGCTGGTTGATATTCAATATAAACGCAATGATATGGCATTTGAACGCGGGTGTTTTCGTGTGCGTGGTGATACACTGGATTTATTCCCGTCACATTCTATGGACCGTGGGTGGAAGATATCGTTTTTCGGTGATGAAATAGATGAAATTTGGGAATTTGATACACTGACGGGGGCAAAGGTCAATATGCTGGACAGGGTTGTGGTATATCCAAACACCCACTATGCAACCCCAATGCCCAGTGTGATTCAGGCAATTGGTGAAATTAAAAAAGATTTAGACGAACGGTTAAAATATTTTCACGACAACATGAAATATATCGAAGAACAACGTCTGCGCGAACGTGTGAATTTCGATATTGAAATGATGGAATCAACGGGGACATGTCGTGGAATTGAAAACTATTCGCGCTATTTGTCGGGGCGCGCGCCGGGGCAACCACCACCAACATTGTTTGAATATTTGCCAAAGAACGCGGTATTGTTTATCGATGAATCTCATGTGACGGTGCCGCAAATTGGTGCAATGTCGCGTGGCGACCGTGCGCGCAAAGAAACATTGTCGCAATATGGTTTTCGTCTGCCGGCGTGTGTTGATAACAGACCACTGACATTTGATGAATGGGATGCGTTGCGCCCGCAAACAATATTTGTATCTGCAACACCGGCGGAATGGGAATTGACACAATCGGGTGGCATCGTTTCCGAACAGGTTATTCGCCCAACGGGACTGCTGGACCCAATATGCGAAGTGCGCCCCACAGAACATCAAGTGGACGATTTGTTGGATACATTAAAGAATATTTCTGGGCGTGCATTGGTGACAACATTGACCAAGAAAATGGCGGAACAATTGACCGACTATTTAACCGAAAATGGTGTGCGTGCGCGGTATATGCACAGCGATATTGAAACAATGGAACGCATCGAATTATTGCGTGATTTGCGTATGGGCAAATATGATGTGTTGGTTGGTATCAACCTGTTGCGCGAAGGGCTGGACGTGCCAGAATGTGAATTAGTCGCGATTATGGATGCAGATAAAGAAGGGTTCTTGCGTTCAACGCGTTCGCTGATTCAAACAATTGGGCGTGCGGCGCGAAATGCAAACGGGCGTGTGATTTTGTATGGCGACACAATAACCGATTCAATGCGTGCGGCGTTGGATGAAACGGCGCGCAGACGCGAAAAGCAAATGGCGTATAATACTGAACATAACATTACACCACAAACAATATCCAAGGCGATATTTGACGAAGTTGGTGATGTGCAAGAAAAGACCGATAAAGCGCGGCGATTTGTATATGATAAATCGGGTGGTGTTATGGATGCGGAAAGTTTGCAACGCGAAATAACAAAACTGACCAAGAAGATGAAGAAAGCTGCCGAAGATTTAGAGTTTGAACGTGCCGCGGAATTGCGTGATACTATACACAAACTGGAAGACGATTTATTATTATTGGAGTAGGGCAAATGGAAAGTTCAAAGTTCAAAGTTCAAAGTTCAAATAATGAATACATATTAAACAATGTAGATGAAACACGTGCGTTCGCACGCGAATTTGCAAAAACCTTGCATGCGCCGGTTGTCGTGGCGTTGCACGGTGATTTGGGCATGGGGAAAAGTGAAATCGCACGCACAATAATTCAAACATTGCGCGGTGCGGATACGGTGGTGCCCAGTCCAACATTTACAATTGTGCAATCATATGACGGCATTTCGCATTTTGATTTATACCGCATAAATGACGCCAGCGAATTGGTAGAAATCGGTTTGCCGTATGCGATTGCAAATGACATAACGCTGATTGAATGGCCAGACATTGCCGCCGATATGTTGCCGGAAAACACGATACATTTATATATAACAGAACATGGTGCGGGACGAAAGGTGGTTGTTAGTGGTTTGTAAAACCCTGTCATTCCTGCCTGCGCAGGAATGACAGGTGTCTGGAATCAGAGAACATTGTTTATTGTTTTTTCCATTCGGTTTTTAATTTACCAAACATTGCGGTACTATGAATTGTACCGTCTGGCCACAATTTTCTTTCGCGCTGGATTCCTTCAAGAATATATTTATTCTTTTCTAGACCTAATCTATTTAATACGTCACTATTTTT
>CAMOCR010000037.1 GCA_946611025.1 uncultured Alphaproteobacteria bacterium
GCATAAAGAAAACAAAAATGGGAACAGACGCAATAATTATTATTAGATAAACTCCGCGCTGCGCTTTGGCGGTGGCTGGGGCGCATGTGGCGCCCGTTTTTTATAAATAAAAGGTAAAAACAAATGGCATATCCAAAGACCGAACCGAAAGCAAACTTTCCGCAGATTGAACGCGAAATCATGGCGTTTTGGCGCGATAACGATACGTTTCATAAATCGTTAAATCGCACCAAGTTGGGACACCCATTTTCATTCTATGATGGGCCGCCGTTTGCAAACGGTTTGCCACACTGGGGACACCTTGGGGTAAGTGCGATAAAGGATATGGTGTCGCGTTATAAAACAATGCGTGGTTTTCATGTGGAACGCGAACTGGGTTGGGATTGCCATGGATTACCTGCGGAAAACAGTGTTGAAAAATCACAACAAAAATCAGCGAAAAACATTGTCGCAGAATCTGGTATTCGTTCGTTTTGTGATATGTGCCGCAGCGATGTTATGCGCTATATGAATGAATGGCTGCGCTATTTTGAACGCATCGGTCGTTGGGTTGATGGTGGTGATAATTATGGCTATCGCACCATGGATAAAAATTATATGGAATCGGTCATATGGGCATTAAAACAGTTATATGACAAAGGCTTGTTATATAAAGATTTCAAGGTTAATCCATACGATTGGAAATTGGGTACCGTATTGTCCAACAGCGAAGCCTCCAGCGAATATCAAGATATTGTTGACGACACCGTGACCGTTTGGTTTGAACTGGAAAATGGTGACCGTGCAATTGCATGGACAACAACACCATGGACATTGCCGGCAAACTCTGCCTTGGCGGTGAACCCAACAATGAAATATGTTCGCATGCGCCACAGTGACGGTCATGTGTATGTTTTGGCGGAATCGCGATTAAAAGCCTATGACAAGGTTTTTGCCGATGCAGAACGCGTTGGCGAAATTATGGGTGCCGATTTAATCGGTATGCACTATACACCAATATTTGATTATTACACAAATATGCATGCGGAAAATAAATCACTGCACACAATTATTGGGGCAGACTATGTCAGCGATGGTGATGGTGCCGGTATCGTACATATTGCGCCGGCATTTGGCGAAGATGACTATATTGCCGCACGCAATGTTGATACATCTTTCCCGATTATTTTGAATGTTGATGACTATGGTAATTTTGATTCAAGCGTGACTGACTGGGCGGGGATGAATATATTCGATGCAAACCCAAAAATTATCGATTGGTTAAAACAAAACGGCCGCTTGGTGCAAAAAGCACAACATAAACACAGTTATCCATTTGGACCACGCAGTCATGAAAAATTAATCTATCGCGCAACTGATGCGTGGTATATTGATGTTCCAAAAATTCGTGACCGTGTTGTTGAAATTACAAAACACGACACCACATGGACCAGTGCTGGAAACCGTTTCCTGTCATGGATAGAAGGGGCGCGCCCATGGGGAATTTCACGCAATCGTTTCTGGGGCGTACCATTACCGATTTGGGAACGAAACGGCGAATATATGGTATTCGGTTCTGTTGCAGAAATCGAAAATTTCTTTGGTGTGAAAATTGATGATTTACACCGTCCAACACTTGATAAACTGGAAAAAGATGGTTGGCACCGCATAAGCGATGTTTTGGACTGTTGGGTAGAATCTGGTTCAATGCCGTTTGCACGCCTGCATTATCCATTTGAAAACAAAAATGAATTTGAAGCAACATTCCCAGCCGATTATATTATCGAAGGTCAAGATCAAACGCGTGGTTGGTTCTATGCGTTAATGGTTATGGCGGTTGCATTGTTTGACAAGCCAGCGTTTAAAACAGTTTCGGCAAACGGTATGATTGTTGATGAAAACAAACGCAAGTTTTCAAAATCATTGCACAACTTTGTCGACCCAACTGAACAATTGGAAACATTCGGTGCCGATGCGGTACGTCTGTTTATCCAGGGCAGTAATTTCTTGAAAGCAGAACCAGTCGGCGTTGACAAAGAAGGCAAGGTTTTTGGTGAAACAATTAAAACAATTTTAACACCACTGTGGAACGCATATCATTTCTTTACACTGTATGCGAACGCGGGCAATATCACCGCAGGCGAAGACGCTTCTTCACAAAACCCATTGGATAAATACATTTTGGCGGAATTAAATGTGTTGGTTAAAACCGTTGGGGAATCGTTGGATGAATATAAACCAGATGTCGCAATCAAAGAATTTGTACGATTCTTGGATGTGTTAAACAACTGGTACATTCGCCGGTCGCGCGCGCGTTTCTGGGACGAAGATGTATTTGCGTTTAACACATTGTATGTGGTGTTGACCACGCTTTGCCGTGCATTGGCGCCATTTGCACCGTTTATCAGTGAATATATTTACAAGAATTTGACCGGCGCAGAATCGGTGCATTTAACCGATTTTCCAGCGGCGGAAAATATGGACGAACAAATTGTAAATGATATGCGCCGCGTGCAAATGGTTGTGTCAGTTGGAAAACAGTTGCGCGAACAATACAAATTGCGTAATCGTTTACCGTTGCTTGATATGACAATTGCGGGCGCTGATTTATCACAATATAGCGATATTATCGCCGATGAATTAAATGTGAAAAAGGTTCAATTCCGTGCACATACGGATGATGTTGCCGATTCTTTTGTCTATTTAATCACACCAAAGATTGGCGCGCGTCTGGGTGGTGCATTGAAAAACATTATTCCAGCGGTAAAAAATGGCAACTATGAAATCGCGGGTGATAAATTGGTTGTCGGCGAATATACACTGAACGCGGACGAATTTGAAATGCGACTGAATATACATGATGGCGTAGCAGGTGCTGCATTACCAGACAACACCGCGGTTGTGATTTTGAACACCGATGTCACCGCAGACCTGGTTGCCGAAGGGTTAGCGAACGATGCCCTGCGATTCATACAAGACACCCGCAAAGAAATCGGCTTGGATGTTTCAGACCGTATCAAAATGACTTTTGCGGCGGATCCAGCATTGGCCATGGCGATTGATGCACACAAAAAGCGCATTATGCGCGATGCACTGATTCGTGAAATAGAAACCGGCGCGGGTGAACATACCACCGAAATCGAAGGGTATGAATTATCAATTCATATCGAACGGGCATAAATGATAACACCAGAAAAATATTTTAGTGTTGTACCGCAATCTATAAACATGGAAATTCGTTCTGAATTATATTCAACAAACGAATTTACATTTGCGGTTGCGGTAATTTTGTCGGCCCAGGCAACCGATAAAAAAGTGAACGAAGTGACGCCGGCATTATTTGCCGCGGCACCAACACCAGAAAAAATGGTGCAATTGGGGATTGACGGTATAAAAAAATACATTTCACAAATATCATTTTTTAATAACAAGGCAAAAAATATTTTCGCATTATCTCAAAAACTTGTCGGGGATAATGTAAATAACACCCAATGGGTGTTTCCAAAAAAATATCATAATCGCGATGAACTTATGAAATTACCTGGTATTGGGCAAAAGACCGCAAATGTTATTATGAATGTGCTGTGGGGTGCGCCGAATATTGGTGTTGATACACATGTCTTTCGTAACGCACATCGCTATGGCTGGGTGGGTGATACAGAAAACACACCTGAACGGGTCGAGGCAAAATTATTAACCGTTATTCCAAAAAAATATCACGCGATTGTAAATCACGTGATGGTATTGCATGGACGGTATATCTGTCGCGCAATTTCACCAAAGTGCAGCGAATGCCCCGTTGCAAAATGGTGCGACAAGGTTGTTGGTCGCAGGTTATAGGTTGCTGGTTATTCATTATTGATTGTTTTAGTATGGCCAACCACCTACAACCAACAACGAACAACCTATTTATCCCTTATCTTTGCATTACACTTCTTTTCAACATTTGCGATGACCGCATCTTGCAATTTTTGCAATTCGGCATCGTCCATGTTGTCGGTTGGCTGAATTGTAATTGTAAAGGCAATTGACTTTTTCCCATCACCCAAATCAAACGAATCAAACACAACCGCACCTGTAATGCGCTTGTCGGTTGCAACGGCCGTGCCAGTTAAATTTGCCGCCATGGTGTTCGCGTCCACAATAAATGCGAAATCGCGTGTTATTGGTTGAAAATCACTTAACATTTCATGCTTTAATTTCCAGCCCCGTGGCAGATTATCTATATTGTCCACAATTGCAACAACGACCGGTGTTTTAATGTGCAACTTTTTCGCAACCGCCGGATGCAGCGCGCCAAATTCGGCAATAACCTTTTTACCCTGAACCAATTTTCCATATTGATATGGGTGCGCCCAACGTGGTGCATCATTCGCCGATATCGTAAAGTTTTGACCACACATCAACGAAACCAAATCTGCCTTGACATCATAGATATCAACATTACGATTACGCCGTGTCCAATGCTTTGGCGAAATTGCGCCCGTGCGAACAATTGCGATTTGCGTGTGTTGCTGGCCCGGCATATCGCCATCAAACACGGTTCCCATTTCGAACAGATTCAAATCGACAAACCCGCGTTTTTCATTGTTTGCCACCGCAATCAACAAATTCCCCAGCAAACCATTACGCGCCGTATCTAAATCGTTTGTAATTGGATTTGCAATCATAACCAATGGTTTTGTGTCTAATATTTCTTCAACAGCCGAATTACCAAATCCAAACGATTGGCATTCATTTAACCCGCGCGATGCCAGATGCATTTTTGTTTTGATTTCAAAATTGTCGTGTGCGACCGCCGCCGCACCACCGGTACGTTTTGTTGATTGTGCGATTTTTTCATAACCATATATACGAACCAAATCAGCAATTATTGTTTCCGGTATTTCAACATCAACACGCGCTGCACGTGGTGTGACAATCCATGATGTTTTTTTAATTTCAATATCATACCCAAGTTTCTTTAATATCTTTTCTTGGGTCTTGGCATCAATATCAATACCGGTCTTTTTAGCCAACATATCTGGTGTATATTTAATATGACGTGGTTTATATTCGTTTTTGCCGGCAACGACCGTTCCAACAATCTTACCACCGCACGCACCCATAATAATATTTGCCGCCAGCCCCAGCGCGCGCCCCGTCATTGTCGGGTCAATTCCGCGTTCATATCGATACGAAGAATCGGTGGACATCCCAAGACGCTTGGATGTTTTACGCACAGAAACCGGATTAAAATACGCCGATTCCAAAATGATGTTTTTTGTGTTGTCTGTTGTCATTGCGCGTGCGCCACCAACAACACCCGCCAATGCCAGAATGCCCATATCATCGGCAATAACAATATCGGTTGATTTTAATTCATGTTCAGTACCGAATAAATCTGTGAACTTTTCACCCGACGCAGCCATGCGCACAACAATATCGCCCGCAACCGCATCTGCATCAAAGCAGTGCATGGGTTGCCCCATGTCATAACAAACATAGTTTGTTGCATCAATTGCCGCATTTTTAGGATTGATTCCAATAGCAGCCAAGCGCGATGCAATTTTTTCATCACTTTTTGCCATTTTGATATTGTGGATTTCCGCCATGCGATACACATTGCAGAGTTCTGTTTCAACACGAACATTGCGCACAGATTTCACCGGTTTTAATTCAGCGGGTTCGGTTCCAATATATTTACCCGCATCCGCCGCCGATAAATCCAGCGCAACCCCACGTACCGACAAATAATCTGGACGATTTGGTGTAATACCCGCATCAAATACTGTTTTTACATCCAATACTGGCGACCCGATTTTTGTCTTGGCGGGCAATTCAATAATGCCGCTGTGATCATCGCCGATACCCAGTTCACGCGCACTGCACATCATGCCGTTTGATTCCACACCGCGCAATTTGCCCGATTTTATTTCATGTCCATCGATTATACACCCCGGCAACGCCAGCGCAGATATTAACCCCACACGTGCATTTGGCGCACCACAGACAACCTGGCGTAAATTCTTCGAACCATCGTCCACCATTAAGATGTGTAAATGGTCACTGCCCGTCAATGCCTTGCATTCAACAATCTTTGCCGCAATTGGCGCAACGGGGGTTGATAAATCTTCAACCTCTAATCCAATACGGGTCAATTCATCGGCAATTTCGTTCGCCGATAATTTTGTATCCAGATATTCTTTTAACCAATCAAATGTCCACTTCATTTTATTACCCCCGTATTAAAACCCGCTGTTTTTCAACCAACGCACATCAGACGCTGAAAATTCACGAATATCGTCCAGGCCATATTTTAACATTGCCAGGCGGTCCCAGCCAAAACCAAACGCAAACCCCTGGTACACATCGGGGTCAATATTGCAATTACGCAATACATTTGGATGAACCATACCTGCACCCATAATTTCCAGCCATTTACCACCATGCCATTTCATATCAACCTCGATACTTGGGTCGGTAAATGGAAAGTATGATGGACGAATACGCAATTCAACATTTTCCATTTCAAAGAACGCTGACAAAAACGCACGAATATCCGCAACCAAATCAGACATTGTTATATTTTTATCAACATACAAACCTTCTATTTGGCGAAATTGTGGTGCATGGGTCGCATCCATTTCTTTGCGATATGTTGAACCAATACCAAATATTTTGATTGGAACACCATCTTGTTCCATTGAACGAATTTGAATTGCCGATGTCTGTGTACGCATTACATTTCCATTGGCCAAGAAAAATGTATCCTGCATATCGCGCGCTGGATGATACGATGGTGTGTTTAACGCGGTAAAGTTATGCCAATCGTCTTCGATTTCTGGACCCGTACGCAGCGAATAACCAAAAGATTCTAAAATTGCAGATATTTCGCGCAAAGACTGGGTCACTGGGTGCAATGTTCCACGATTTTCCGGTAATGCATTTAATGATGGGTCTAATTTTTCACTTTGCAATGTCGCCATTAAATCTGCATTTTCAATTTCCGCCTGACGCACTTTAAACAATTCACGCAATTCGGTATTTTCGCGATTTAATGCTGCGCGTTCATCGTTTGATAAATCTTTCATTTGCTTTAACCGCGCCGTCATTGTGCCA
>CAMOCR010000038.1 GCA_946611025.1 uncultured Alphaproteobacteria bacterium
TGTGCGTGGTGACGATGCATCAAAATATGTGTTCCCGTCCCACGGGCAAACCGGACACATTACACGCGATGGCTTTTTCAAGATTTTGAAAAAATGTGCGGTTTTGGCTGGTATTGACCCACACCGTGTATCCCCGCACGTGCTGCGTCATTCGTTTGCATCACACTTGCTGGCGGGGGGCGCAAACCTGCGCGCGATACAGACAATGCTCGGTCACGAAGACATTTCAACAACACAAATCTATACACATGTTATGCCGGAAAAACTGATTGAAACAGTGGCGTTGCATCATCCGCTGGCAAACCCAAGGGGCAATAAAAAATGATACAAAAATGTGAACATGCGGGTTGCAATAAATCGGGAACATGCCGCTGTCCCAAGACGCGCGATTTGCGTGAATATTGGCACTTTTGCCCCGAACACGCCGCGGAATATAATAAAAATTGGAATTATTATGCGGGAATGAGCGCGGACGAAATCGAAGATGATTGGGAATCCCAGGTTTTTGGTTCACCCCTGAAAGACAAACAAAAGGCAAATGCAGACGAAGCGGACTATATAAAATTCTTGAACGATTTTATTATGGGACGCGATACATTTGATAAAATGCCACCGAAAACAACCCTGCCCGGTCCAGTAATGAGTGCATTAAAAGTTTTCGATTTACCCATTTCGGCATCGTGGCGCGAAGTTGGTGCGCGATATCGCGCATTGGCAAAAAAGCACCACCCCGACCGCGCGGGTTCGGCAACCGAATTTGCCAAGATTTCCAGCGCATACGACACCCTTAAAAAACATTTTGGAAAAAAATAAAAACGCGCCAATGGCGCGTTTTTTTATTCCCGTGAATTCAAATATGCAATTGCGTCCATTGCGGCGGTGCAACCAGTTCCCACAGCGGTCGCAATTTGCATTTTTATATCACTATGCACATCGCCCGCAACAAATGTTCCCGCCGGTAATGCACTTGGCGCCAAGCGCCCCATTTCGTCACGCGCAACATCTTCGGTTAAATAATCGGTGTTGGCTTCGTGTCCAATCGCAACAAACAGACCATCGATTTCAATTTCCGTGTCATCCAATGTTGTGACAACCAACTTTTCACTGTTCGGTACCGCCGCAATTTTTTTCAAGTCGGTATTGAACAAACATTCAATATTTTCGCGTTCCGCAACACGATTTCGCAGCACCGCTTCGGCACGGAAAAACGACCCCTTGCGATAAACGATTTTGACCGATTTCGCAATATCAGCCAGATACAGCGCATCGTTCAACGCGGAATTTCCGCCCCCCATAACCATTACATCTTTGCCATAATAGAAAAATCCGTCACATGTCGCACAGTATGATACGCCGTGCCCAATCAATTCACGCGCCCCATCAATTTCCAGTTTGCGCGGGGACGCACCGGTTGCAAAAATAACCGTTTTGCCAACATAATGTTTGCCGTCATCACCCAAGATATTAAATCCGCTTTCCGCATCACCATCAACTGATTTTGCAGACACGAACACAACACGCGCACCAAATGATTCTGCCTGCTTTTTCATAAATTCTGCCAACGACAGACCATCGCCCGCCCAACCGGGATAATTTTCCAATTTCGCAATCTGGGACATTTGACCACCCAATGTCGGCCCGCCCAAAACAAGTGTCTTTTTATTCGCGCGCGCCGCATACAATGCCGCCGTCAACCCCGCCGGTCCAGACCCCAGAATAATCACATCTTGCATTTCAATATCCATGTTGAATTCCTTTCTTGGTTGCCAATATCTTAGCATATAACATAATGAACGCAAACCCAAAATTCAACCGATGAATATGTTGATTTTCGGGCAAAATAATTTTATAATCTGGGCACAATTGAATATAAATGGGGACACACAATGATTGATATTAAATATATTCGTGAAAATCCAGAGGTCGTAAAAAACGCATGTCGGGTTAAGGGCTTTGCCGACAATGTCGATGAAATCTTGGCACTGGATGCACGCGTTCGTGAATTAAAAACAATTACGCAAACAATGACGGCGGAAAAGAATAAAATTACACGCGAAATTCCAACCGCCGCGGATAAGGCACCGCTGATTGCAAAATCAAAACAGATTGGCGAAGAAATCGCGGCTGATATGGCTGAACTGGCAAATAAAGAAGCAGAATTAAACGAATTGATGCACTGTGTTCCGCAAATTCCAGATGCATCTGCGCCAATCGGTCGTGACGATGCCGATAATGTCGAAGTGCGCCGTGTTGGCACGCCACGCACATTTGATTTTACCCCGCGCGCCCAGTGGGATTTGCTTGATATGAACAATTGGTGGGCGCCGGAAAAAATCGCAAACATTTGTGGCACACGTACATATTGTTTGATGGGCGAAGCCGCCGAATTGGAATTAGCCATTGAAACCTATGTGATTCAAAAATTGATTCAAAAGGGTTTTCGTTTTGTCGAATGTCCATCAATCACAAAACCACAAACAATATTCAACGCGGGACACTTTATGGGGTCTGATTTGTCGATAATGAATAACGATGTGTTTATGTTGACCGACACCGACAGATGTTTAGCGGGAACGGCGGAAATTATTTTGAATTCGTTGCACGCGGACGAAGTGTTAAATGAAAAAGACTTGCCGATTAAATATGCGGGCTTTTCACCATGTTTCCGCAAAGAAGCCGGTGCCGCCGGCCGCGACACGCGGGGCCTGGTGCGTTTTCACCAGTTTAACAAGGTTGAACAATATATCTATTGCACACCGGAACAAAGTGATGAAATGCACGAACACATTTTGAATAACCTGTGCGAAGTTATGGAAGATTTGGAATTACCATATCGCGTAATTGCAAACTGCACCGGCGATATGGGATTTAACAAGGTTAAAATGAACGATGTTGAAGCATGGTTCCCATCTGAAAATGCATATCGTGAATTGGGGTCATGTTCATCTATTGGGCAATTCCAGGCACGCCGCACCAACACACGCTATCGCGCACATGACGGGTCGTTAAAATTCTGTGCAACATTGAATAACACCGGTATCGCCCTGCCACGTGCATTGGTGCCGGTTATTGAAAACCACCAAAACGCCGATGGATCGGTAAACATTCCGAAAAAATTACAGGCATTAATGGGCGGTCGAACAAAGATTGGTGGAAAACACTAAAAATAAAAATCGCCCAATTGGGCGATTTTTTATTTTGTTTTTTGATTTGATAAATTCTGCATTAAATGTTGTGTCGACATTATTGAATACTGCGCGCGTTTGAATACATTTTCAGCTATCGTGACATAATATTTTTTCAAACTTTTTTCCAAACGTTCCTGGTACCACGAATTTGTTGGCGATTTGTAATATTCACAAATATCGCTAAGTACCGCCGTCGCAGCGACATAGACCTTGTTATTAAACTGGCCTGCTTTGGCACCTTGGACAATCATACCCATAAAATCACCAAAATTGTTATACAATTCATACCATTCGGTGTATTTTTTCGGGTCTTGCAACAACAGTCTAAAACGCGCAATTGCGGTCGCAATTTGTTTTTTTTCGGTCACATCACGCGGTTGACGTACAACCAGCCAGCGAATCGCTGATTGAAAAAATTCTTTTATAACAACTTCATAATCTATCATCTGTTTCATCATATGCCCCCTTATTCTCACTAATAAATATAGACAAAAATATACAAATGTCAATATTTTTAGAAAAATTTGTTCTATCTTGTTGAAAATCGCGAAAAATGGTATAATCTATACCCGATTTATGCAAAAATAAAAGGCAAAAGCATGAAAATTCGCAATATCGCAATTATCGCGCACGTTGACCATGGGAAGACAACACTGGTCGACAATATGTTAAAACAGGCCGGCACTTTCCGTGAAAACGAAAAGGTCGAAGATCGCGTCATGGACAGTGGCGATATCGAACGCGAACGCGGTATTACCATTTCTGCCAAGCCGACATCTATACAATGGGGCGAATATAAAATCAACATTGTGGACACGCCGGGACACGCCGATTTCGGTGGCGAAGTGGAACGTATTTTGTCCATGGTTGACGGTGTTGTGTTGTTGGTTGATGCCGCCGAAGGACCCCTGCCCCAGACAAAATTCGTATTAAGCAAGGCGTTAAAATTGGGTCTGCGCCCGATTGTATGCATCAACAAGGTTGACCGTGCCGACGCCCGCCCAGACGAAGTTTTAAGCGAAACATTTGATTTGTTTGATAAATTGGGCGCAACCGATTCACAACTGGATTTCCCATATCTGTATTCTGTTGGGCGTGACGGTTGGGCGGTACGCAACCTGAACGATGAACACAAAGATTTAACCCCATTGTTCCAATTGATTGTTGACCATGTCCCAGCCCCCGATTGCAACGGTTCGCGTTGCCAATTGGATGCACCGTTTTCAATGCTGGCAACAACATTGGAAGCAGACCCCTATGTTGGTCGTATTTTAACCGGCAAGGTTGAATCTGGTACCGTGCATGTTGGGCAAACGGTCAAGGCAATCAACATGCATGGCGAATTTATTGAAAATGCAAAAATCACAAAAATCATCGAACACCGCGGTGTTGAAAAGATTTCACGCGAATCTGCATCGGCGGGTGACATTATTGTTGTTGCCGGCTTTTCCAAGGCAACCGTGGCGGACACCCTGTGCGACCCAAGTGTCACCGAACCAATTCCGGCAATGCCAATTGATCCACCGACCCTGACCATGACATTTTTTGTGAACACATCGCCATTGGCGGGTAAATCTGGTAAAAAATTAACATCGCGCATGATTGGCGACAGATTATTCCGCGAAGCCGAAACCAACATCGCATTAAAGGTCACACAAAGTGCAAATAACGAAGCGTTCGAAGTTTCTGGTCGTGGTGAATTACAATTGGGTATTTTAATCGAAACAATGCGCCGCGAAGGATTTGAATTGTCGGTATCCCGCCCACGCGTTGTTATGCAAACGGGACCTAATGGCGAAAAACTGGAACCAATCGAAGAAGTCGTTATTGATGTCGATGATGAATTTTCTGGTGTTGTTATTGAAAAGATGACCAAGCGCAAGGCGACCATTACCGAAATGAAATCATCTGGCGCGGGCAAAACACGTATTGTTTTTTCGGCACCATCGCGCGGGCTGATTGGGTACCTGTCGGAATTCCGTACCGACACACGTGGCACCGGCATCATGAACCGCGTATTTGATAAATATGATGAATATCGTGGTCCAATTTCACAATATCGCCCCGGCGTTTTGGTGTCTATGGAGGCAGGTTTCGCGGCGACATATGCCCTGCACAATTTGGAACCGCGTGGCACATTGTTTATTGGCCCACAAACCGAGGTTTATTCTGGTATGATTATCGGTGAACATTCCAAAGAAAATGATATTGAGGTCAACCCGGTCAAAGGCAAACAATTGACCAATGTTCGTTCGGTGACCGCCGATGAAAAATTGTTCTTGGCACCGCCACGCAAAATGAGTTTGGAAGAAGCCCTGTCATATATCCAAGACGATGAATTGGTTGAAGTGACACCGGCGACAATTCGTTTGCGTAAAAAAGAATTGGACAGCACCAAGCGCAAAAAAGCATATCGTTTTGCAGAATCATACGATTAATTCCAAAGTGCAGAGTTCAGAGTGCAGAGTTCAGTAATTCCCCTTCGCCAGCGAAGGGGTGGCGTGAATACGCCGGGGTAGTGGTTTTTATCGTTTTGCAGAATCATACGATTAAACAACCGCCCACACGGGCGGTTTTTTGTTGTAAAATTATTTAACATTATATAGAATCAAATTGATACGAACGATGTTCGTATTGGGGTGTGATAGCCCGTATTCACAGCATCAATGATTGATGTAAAACATCTCCTACTGGCTAACGGTAGGATGGTGTGGAAATATTAAAAAATACCACACACTATTTTCTGTGATAATAGCTATCAACCTCCTGCCACCAAAATAAATTTGGTGGTTTTGATTTTCATTATGGGGGTTCAAATGAAACAACCTTTTATGTATAAAATATACAAAAAACACTCGCGGATTATTAAAAAATTATTAGCGATTTTTGTTTGGTCTAAGTCTGCACAAATTAAAATTAGAACGATGTTGTCATATCCAGACGGCATCCGCAAATTTAAAATTCAAGAGAAAAAATTAAAAGAAGAAAACAACAAACACAAAAAATTCAAAAACTTTGTTTCCATTGTTGCGATTGTGCGCAACGAAGCTTTAAACTTTCCAGAATGGATTGAATATCACAGAATAGTTGGTGTTGATAAATTTTATATATACGACAACGGTTCTACTGATGACACGCACAAAGTATTACAACCATATATTGATTCTGGCGTTGTTGAATATATCTATTTTCCTGGGGAAAAAATGCAAATTGCCGCATACAATCATTTTATAGAACATTTTAAAAATGAAACAAAATGGGCAGCAACAATTGATTTGGATGAATTTATCGTATCAAAGAAAAGCACATTATTGAAATTCCTTGATGACCAAAAAGCAAACATTGCGCAAATTCTGGTTCCGTGGGTATTTTTTGGTTCAAACGGACATATAAAGCATCCCAGCGGACTTGTTATTGAAAACTATACAAAACGCGCATCGCGTGCAAAAATGTATAAAAGCATATTTAATCCGCGACTGGTAATTTCTGCTAATGTGCACAAACATGTTGTTGTTGATAAAACAATAAAACCCAAAATGACAGAAATTATGATAAACCATTATTATTGCAAGTCGTGGTCTGATTATTCCAAACGTGCAACACGCGGCGATGCCTGCTATGGCAAAGATTATGCAACAAAAACGTTTACCAAGGCAAAATTTGATTCTATGGACACCAACGATGTATACGACCCATTTATTTTACAATTTGTACCAGATGTAAAAAAAAGACTTGGGAAATAAAACATTTTATGATTTCCTTTTACAAGCAATGTTTGTTAACATTACCCCCAAAGGAGTCCCAAACATGCCCGAAACAGAAACATGGTTAAAA
>CAMOCR010000039.1 GCA_946611025.1 uncultured Alphaproteobacteria bacterium
CATTAGCGGCGGCGGGTGCCGCCGTTATTGTTGGTGGATTGTTTTTGTTGACCGATTGGCTGGACCCGGGTAATGACAATAAATCATCATCGTCATCATCGGGTGGGTCGCACGCTGGCGGCAACAGTGGTGGTTCAACAACAACAACCGGTACCGCAGCATTTACATTGCCCGATGGACCGGCATCGTTGGAAACCGGTTATAACTATACAAATGCGCTGAATTTTTTCAGTACGGAAAATACAGAGGCGCCGATATATTATGATAATTTTAATTTAATGACGAATGCATATAAACAGAATTATCTGTTGATGATGCACGGCTATTCGCCGTTGGCGCGTGGGTATCTGGGAATGCAGACATTGCGTAATTCATCAAATAATGCGCCATTGAATATTTCTGGTAATAATCTGGGGACCGCCAGTGTTGGTGGTGGCGCACCGATAAATGTTGCGCTGGTCACGACAAATGGAATTGATGTGACGGCAAATTCTGGCGATTCTTCGCTGATGAATAAGTTTTTGCTGTGGACAACATTGAATGATAATGGAACTGCGACCAATGGTGCCAGCAACGATATGGTATCCAGCAAGTATTACAATAATATCATCGTTCGTGGGACAAATAATCAATCTTTGGCGGATGATTCCGTGCTGGAAGATGTGACCAAGGTTCAAACATTTGATTTGTCGGGACATGGTACGGCGATTGAAAACACATCGGCGACCGCCGATGATAATTTAATTGCCAAGGTTGTTGCGGGTTCGGATACGGGCTTTACAAATGCAGACTATGTTGGGTTTATGCCGAATGGTCAGTTGTCAGTTTTTCGTACCGGTGGTGGCGTTGGTGTCGATGGTGCAATTGATTACTATAACTATCGTGCATTGTATTTGGCGGCGACGGCATTGCCAACATCTGCGGCTGATGGTCGGTTTAAGCCAACGGTTTTGGCAAACGCATCGGTGATTTCTTCATTGCGTGATGATGTTGAAACAATCGATTATATTCGTGGGTTTTCCAATGACACGGTCTCTGATTTACAACAGACGGTATATGCGTCGCTTATTGACAATTACTATGATGTGAACACAGCCGATGGAACATCTGGTGCCAATGCCGCCCCCAGCACCGATGCGATAAACTTTATGTCGCATTTGGGGTCATCTTATTCGCCGATAACCATATTTGCAACCGGTTCAAATAAAATTAGTGCCACCGAATTTGCATATCGTGGTGGGCAAACATATACGGCAACATTTGAAAATGCGGTACCACTGTTATATCCAAACACAGAACATTTATTTATGTCGGTTGTGGGGGTTGTGCTGGATGGCGATGGTACCAGTGGGCAAAGTACAGTTTCGGGATATGTCCCCAGTGCAAAATATCAAATTACCCAGTGGACAAACATGAACGGAACACCCACGGATGCAACCGATGATACATATTACCGTGGTCGTGCATGTGGGTTTGCGGGCGCGGGGACAGGCGGAATTGACCCATGGTGTTTTGCGGCGGCGGGCGTGACCGATGAACTGGCGGTGGCATCGGCGGCGGGCGCAGTTGGCGCATTACAATCGGCGTTTTCATATATGACACCAAGACAAATATATACATTGATGGCATTGACCGCCGATGGTGCATATTTGGCAACCGCAGATGATGGTACGATTTATACAGATGCAACATTGACATCGTATCTGCAAAATATGTACACGTTGCCAAACGATTATCAGGCACGTGTTGATAACGGTGCAGATTATCTGGATGTATTCAAAGAAGTGTTTGGTTACGGTATGATAAATCTGGAACGCGCAACCACACCATCCAAGACGATTTATTACTATGCGGGATCTGCAACCAATCCAGACATTGTTGCGACATCTGGGAATGCATATTGGCGCGCGGCAACAAATACGGTGTTTAATGCATCTGGGGCATTACCGGTGCGCGCGGCAACGGTGACAACATCGGCATACGACGTTTTGACCAGTGTTGATGGTGCGCTGTCGTTGCCACGTGTTTGGACAAATGAATTTTCATTGGGTAATGGCGGGCGGCATGCGTTATACATGGGTGATGTGTTGGGCGAATTAAAAACACGCAATGATGAATCGCAAGATGCGAAAGTTGGTGATATGGCGTTTCATTTTGCACGGTCGGCGCGTGCATATGATGACGGCATGGGCGGGTTGGATGAACTGCGTTTGTCGTTTGATATGGGCGCGTTTCATGTTGCCGCCGATTATCAGCGATACCTGACAGATGGCACATCGCGATTTGCCGGCATGCATAATCCAGTTTTGGCGTTGGCATCAAACGCAATAACATCGGGCGCATCATATGATATGGGTAATTGGTCAATTGGGGCGCGTGCGTTTTCGGGCGCAATTACAAATGATGGGTTGCTGGAAAATGACCCAACATTGTCGGCGGTATTTATGCCGGCAACACTGGGATGGGTAAGTGGCGCACAATCAAGCATTGCATGGAATAACGATAAATTTGGGTTTAACACATCGTTTGGTATGATGCATGAAACAGATACGGTCTTGGGCGCGCAAAGTGACGGATTGTTTGGTCTGGGGGCGGGGGATACGCAATATGTTGATGCCGAATTGCGTTTTTCACCGATGGATAATGTGGTGCTGAAATTGCGCGGAACATATGCGCGAACTGATGCCACGGCGGATGGTTTAATGGTCGCAGATGTATCGGCAATTGAATCAAATGCGTTCGCGTTTGGTGCAGATATTGGTAATTTCAGTTTTGCAGTTTCACAGCCACTGGCGGCATATCGTGGGGCAATGAAATATTCATATGCCGACTATGCCGTTGTTGATAATGGCGATGGAACATATGGCATAGATGTTGTTGATTCTGGGCTGCGTTCGTTGCAATTTGGATCGCGCACGCGCGAATTACGATTTAATGCCGAATATCGTCATAACTTTGGTGAATTTACCGATGGGGCGTTGGGCTTTATATATCGTGTGAATCCAAACAATACAGATGAATTTGGAAATGAATCAATATTCATGCTGAAAATGACACACCGTGTGGGAATATAGAATTACTACCCCGTCTTGCTGCGCTGCGCTTGCAATCCACCCCTTCGCAGAGCAAAGGGGATTTAATTCATGCTGAAAATGACACACCGTGTGGGAATATAAAATTACTACCCCGTCTTGCTGCGCTGCGCTTGCTAACAGTGTTTGATTTGTGTTGACAAAAATCTAATTTTGTTTATCCTAGAATTGATATGAGTATCGGGGTGTCAGATATGAAAATAATTGAATATATGAAAAATATTTTTTCACCATATACAAAATTGCCACGTGATTTTGTACGCAATCCGGAATTTGATGCCGTGTATTTGGTGGATTCATTGGGTTATGTCCCAGAAGTCGTGCATGCAAAAGACGGTAAAACGTATTTGTATTTCACAAACGTCAATGGGGAAACAATTCGTTTGGTACGCAAAATGGGCTTTCGTCTGCAATTACACAAAAGTCATAAATACATGCCGGCGCGATATGTTTTTCGTGCACATATCAAGCATGATATGCCACGCGAAGTGCTGGACATTGTTAATAAATTTACGACGGTATATCACAATGGAATGTTGGCATATAAATTAAACCCAGAATACATGAAATACATTGCAAATTATAATATGAAAATGAAA
Source organism: uncultured Alphaproteobacteria bacterium (assembly GCA_946611025.1). Lineage (GTDB taxonomy): Bacteria > Pseudomonadota > Alphaproteobacteria > Rs-D84 > Rs-D84 > Enterousia. The sequence continues at coordinate 3,692 of CAMOCR010000039.1, forward strand.
TAAAAAACCGCCCGTTTGGGCGGTTTGTTTTAATCCAGTTTATGAATTACCAGACCACTGCGCAATTTCGGTTCGAACCATGTCGTTTTTGGTGGCATGATGTTGCCCGTGTCGGCAATGTCGATAATTTGTTGCATTGTGACCGGGAACAGTGCGAACGCCGCGACCATTTCACCGGAATCAACACGTTTTTGTAATTCGCCCAAACCACGAATTCCGCCGACAAAGTCGATGCGGTCGCTGGTGCGTAAATCGCCCAAATTTAATATTTTATCAAATACTAAATTAGACAAAACGGTCACATCCAACACGCCGATTGGGTCGTTGTCGTTATATGTGCCGGGTTTTGCGGTCAATGAATACCATTTGCCGCCCAAGTACATTCCAAAGTTGTGCAATTTGTTTGGTTTATAAATGTCGGCACCCATTTCAACGACATCAAATGATTCACGTAATTTTTCCAAAAATTCATCATTTGTTAAACCGTTCAAATCGCGCACAACACGGTTATAGTCAATAACATGCAATTGTGACGCGGGGAAAATCACCGCCAAAAAGAAATTATATTCTTCATTGCCGGTGTGGTTCGGGTTTTGTTCGCGCTTTTCCGCGCCAACACGTGCGGCGGCGGCGGTACGATGGTGACCATCGGCAACATACATTGCGGGAATATTTTTGAATATTTCGGTTATGCGCGCGTTAATCGCATCATCGCGAATTGCCCAAAAAGTATGACCGAAACCGTCTGGGGCAACAAAGTCATATTCGGGAGCATTGTTTGCGACATAGTCCGCAACAATTTTGTTCATTTCATCGACATCTGGATATGCAAAGAACACCGGTTCGATATTTGCATTTTGAATGCGAACATGAATCATGCGATCGTCTTCTTTTTCTTTACGCGTTAATTCATGTTTTTTAATTTTGCCGGTCATATAGTCATCAACATTTGCCGCCGCAACAAGGCCATATTGTGTGCGACCATTCATTGTCTGGGCATAGATATAGTACATTTCATGGTCGTCTTGGACCAACCAACCGTTGTCTTGCCATTTTTTAAAGTTTTCAACCGCTTTGTCATATGTGCGCTGTTCGTGTTCGCCGGCAATTGGGTCAAAATCGATTTCTGGTTTGATAATGTGCAGTAATGATTTTTCGCCGGCCTCGGCTTTGGCTTCGACAGAATTCAAAACGTCATATGGACGCGATGCAACTTCGGTGGCTAATTCGCGTGGTGGACGAACACCGGCAAATGGTTTTATTTTCATGTTTAAATCCCCTTTGGTTTTAATTCAGGGGGATTATATACACGAAAAAACGAAAGGTAAAACGATTTATTTAACTTTTATTGGAATAATTGTTTGGACTTTGGCGGTGTCCAACGGTGCGTATTGGAATTTCACATTTGCAAAGTCAATATTATTCATGTCAATCGAACGAATCGTTCGGTCATACATTGTGTGGTAATAAATTGTTTTATTGCCCAAATCGGTCGCAATTGTCCACTGGGTTGCCGATGGCATATTGTTTGTCGCGGTGCCTGAATTAAATTCAACGCCCAATGGCACATCGACATTGTTCAATATATGAAATGCCAACATTGCAGAATCATAACCGGTTTTTTGTTGAATTGCGTAATTGCTTAGCAGGGCCGCGCGTACGAAACGTGATGGTGGTGTGAAATCACCCGGCAAGCCCAACATGCCACTGTCGGAACCAAACGCGCGCAATGTTATTCCGCCCAGTTTTACCGGCCCCGCGGTACCCGGTTTCAAATTTATATAATTGTTCAGGTTTGTTATATGCCATGGATAGCCCGGCGAATTTGAGATTGCGCCAACAGTGCTTTCGTAAAAATGTGCGTTGCCATCGATAAATTCCAAAATAACTTGGCGACCGGTGGCATCGGTTATGCGCCAATGTGCCGTTGATGCCGATGGGTCAATGTTGGTGACAGTTATGTTTTGGATTGCATCTTGAATTTGGTCAATGGTTGAAAACCGCGACAGCATCCACGCCACCAATTCAAAGTCCGCAATGCTGGTATCGTGGCGGCTGGCGGTGTATGGTGGATATTCGCCGTAATCTGGGAAATAGAACAGCCCCGCCGATAATCCCGCTTCGTTTGTGCCGTCAATTACAAAGTCGGGTGATTCAACGGCAATGCCCGCATAGCCATAGACCGATGTGAACTGCATGCCGTCCATTTTACCATTTGGGGTCAGTGATGTTTGAATGTGTCCGCGTGGTACAATTACATACATATTATTGGTTTCGGTACGCGCCCAGTCCATTGTGCGTGCAACAATGGTTGATTTGTCGCGTGCGTGTAATGTGATGCCGGTGCATGCATCGCCATAATTTATGATTCCCAAAATGCCAACAATTGTTGCGGCAAAGTATTTCAAGTTCATTATTATTCCCCCCATTGTTATACATATATTATGTGTCTGGTGGGGTGGGGCATACAACAGGAAACATTGCGAAAACGGGTGTTTGTTTTCCCATAATTTTATGATAGAATGCAACACATGAACATATCAATTGATACGATTTATGAATTTCATCGCGTGCGTACAGGGTGCCATATCGCAACGGTGAATTATTTTGCAGAATTATTGGGTTATCATTTCCCCGAACATGATAATGATAAAAATGTTGAGCCAATGCGAACAGGGTATGCATACACGAACTATGCCAAGTATCACCCAAAATATAATTTGCCGGAAAATTATGCGGAATTATTTCACGCGGCACATAAAACGCACCACGAACATGCAACACATCATGTTGGTTTTTATGCTGGGGATGTGTCAAAAATTCCAGATGTTCATGTAATTGAAATGGTGTGCGATTGGTCGGCGGCAAATTTCGAACAGTTCTATATTATGCATGACCACGAATATAATACCGTGAACGAATGGTTTAATGCGCAAATGGCGCACTTGAATTGGACCGATGCCCAAAAGAACATTATACATCGTGCGATGGATACGATTGCACAAAATCGTGATGACCAGAAAATAATGAAAATATGGTCGCCGGTATTGGAAATTGCCGAATTATGATTTTATTTGCAAAATGAAAAAAGTATATATATAATAGCGCTACGTTTTGGGGCATAGTTTAATGGTAGAACATCGGACTCTGACTCCGCTAGTGTTGGTTC
>CAMOCR010000040.1 GCA_946611025.1 uncultured Alphaproteobacteria bacterium
CGCACAACCACGCCCGCCAAGACCGTCACCGCCCGCGCCACAGACGACACCACGTCAACCACCGAAACACGCACCGGCGCGGCATACGAAACATGCAAAACCGCATATTTTACATGCATGGATCAATTTTGCAGTTTGAAAAACGACGACTATCGCCGCTGTTCGTGCAGCAACCGTGTTGATTCATTGGCGCAATCACGCGCAGTACTGGCGGACGCAGGCGAACAATTGACCGTGTTTACCGAAAGCCTGGATGTTGTTGGCATGACCGCCGCCCAGGCAACCGCAATGCACACCGCATCAGACGGCGAAAACGCACTAACCAGCGACACATCTGCATCCAAGGCATTATTGCAGGCAATCATGAATTCTATACGCGGGGGCGACACAACCGTTGGTGGAAAATATTCCAACCTGAACAGTATTGATTTGTCTTTTGACACCGCGGCATCGTTTGGCACCGACAACAGCCAAATTGTTGCATCATACAACGGGCAAAACCTGTACAGTGCCGTATACCCACAATGTCGCAACGCCGTGCGCGCCGATTGTACCGATTCGGCATTACAACGCGCCGTGACCGCATATTTAATGGCAATTGAACAAGATTGCAATACGGTACAAACCGCAATTGAACAAAAACAACGCGAAATGAAATCTGCAATCCGCGAAGGCAGCGCGATGCTGGACTTGGCGCGTATTGAAAATCGGCAAAAACATAATACTGACGATTTGACCACATGTATAAACAATGTTGAATCCGCAATCTTAAGCGAACAGGTATGTGGCGCGAATTATCACAAGTGCCTGGACAACGGCGAATTTATTGATATATCAACCGGCGCACCAATCGTTGGTGTTGTTAAATTTTATGAATTGGGCAATTTGTTAAAATTCAACACTGGGGTTGATGCGGCAATGCAGAAACTGTCCAAAATTTCCCGCAACAAAACATTCGTAAATAATTTTGAAAAACGCACCAAGAAATTTGCAAAACCCGCATTGGATAAATGTGCCGAAATCGCCGACACCGTATGGGATGAATACCTGGACAAGGCGATGTTATCAATATACTATGCCCAACAATCCAAGGTTGATGAAATAAAGCAGGGGTGTTTTGATTTTGTATCAAAATGCTATGAATCCAGCGATGCGTCCATTACCGCCGCAATGGCACAATTGTTGGGTACCAGTACGGTGATTTTACAACCAGACAAGGTTGCATTGTCATCGCAAATGTGTACCGATTATGTCGAATCATGTGACAACATGTTCAAACGCGATGATGAAGACAAGGGTATTATTGCACAATATGTTGAAATGCGCGAATCTGCAGATACATTGGCGGCATGCCGTGCGGTTGTGAAACAATGTTTTGATAAATATGGTGGGACATCATATGAAAACTTCTATTACCCGTACAGCGGTCTGTTTGAAACGGGGCATGCGCCAGATTGGTTCGCACTGTACGACACGGACGGCAAGACACTAAAATCGCCATGCGCACAACAATTGGCGGGCGTTTCCGCATGCAGCGGCCCCGAAATGTTGGAACGGGCATTTGGTGGTTTTGATGTTATTATGGCAAGAAATGCAACATATGACAACAACCCCGTTTTTGTCGTTAACGACAGTTCAAATGATGACACCAATACAATTTACGGCATTCGACAAGACAGCACATCTAGTGTAACAATAGGTGACAGCGAAGTTCCAAATGCCACTGCCACGATTATCCGTCACCGTGAATTGCGTTCTGTGGGGGTTGCAACCGAAATATACAACCAGATTATCGATACGCTGTCGACCCGGTGTATGAACATCAACGGTCGATTTATGGAAATACAATTCTTGCAAAACGGATTATATAATGATGGTGTACTAAAACCAGATGGTGGTAATTATTGTCAATGGCATGACACAGAACACGACAGTGACTCATATATGCAATTAAATAACGCATATGGTATCAGCAGTAAAGAAAATATGTGTCCACGCGACTATAATTTATCGGTTGATGTGAAATCATGGGGGGCGTGTTCGTGTTGGGGCAACGGCGGTCGCCGCAGTAAAGACGGAAAAACCGCAACATGTGTTGCAGAGTTGCCAGGCGCAACAGACACCTGGACTGCAGATGCGGCGTGTTCCACCACAGACGTAAGCGTTAACCAGAACAATGTTGACGACCCACAAAAATGGTGCACCAATGTTCACGACAGCATGAATCGTGTATGTCCGGCCGGTTTTTACGAATTGACATATGGTGATACCCAGGCTTGTAAGAATTCAGACGACGAATTCGACGAATTTCCAGGGTCGTTCTTTAATGATCTGGTGCCCGAAGGGATTTAATAAATCCAGATTATTTTATTGTTTTATATAAATCATCGGCGATGATTTTGGCGGGTGCGACGCCGCCACGACACCATAAATCGTCCGCCGATACCAAGTCACGAACCATTGCATTATGCGCGGCTGGCACCGTCAGTTTTTCAAATTCACGCACAACATTATCACATGTTGCCGCCGGTCCCAATAATTCGGGCAACACGCCACGATTTAATAAAATATTCACCAACGACACCCATTTAATATTCAAAACCAATCGCGCAATAAATGTGGTTATTGGATTCATTTTATATACCACAATTGTTGGCACGTGCAGCATCGCCAATTCTGCCGAAACGGTACCACTGGCAACAATAGCGGTATATGTTTTTGCATACAAATCATAACGCGCCACCGAATCAACCAATTCCACAGGTACAGACCATTTACGAATACATGTTGCCACATAATCACGCGTTGTTTCAACCGTTGGAATTACATATTTATATTCATTATGCGACCGCGCCAACGCATGCACCACATCACGAAACAATGGCATCAGGCGTTTAACTTCGCTGATACGGCTGCCGGGGACCAGGGTTATTATTTTTGTTTTTGGATTTGTTGTTTTTTTACCAATCAAACCATCGGCAATTGGATGTCCAACCGCCATTGTATCCAGACCATATTTTGTGAAATATGGCACTTCGAAATCAAAAAAGGCATACAGTTTATCGAACAATTTGGCGTATTTTTTTGCACGCCCCGGTCGCCACGCCCAAACTTGGGGGGCAACGACATGATGAAAACGCAAGCCATTTGCAATTAAATCGCGCCCCGCGGATGACCCACGCAATTTTGAAATAACTGTTTTGGCAAAACTGGGGGAATCGATGGTTAAAACAACATCGGGGTGTGTGGCGATAATTGCCGCAACCGTTTGTTTAATACGCCGTGTCAGTGTGCGCGCATGGGCGACCACCTCTAGCGCGCCCATAACCGCCAAATCGCCCATTGGAAAAATAGGGTGCAATCCGGCATTCACCATGTTTTCGCCGCCAACGCCAACAAATTCGGCATTTGGCATTTCGCGCATTATACGGGCACCCAAAACATCACCCGACACTTCGCCTGCGATAACAAATATTTTGATTTTTTTATTCCGCATTTTGTGATGTGCCAATTCCACGCTTTGAACGGTTTTCAATAAAGTCAATCGCATCCATTGCGTATTTATTGTTTTTGACTTCCTTGCGCACCCGCGCCAAGCGTTCCGTCACGGTACCTTCGCTGCCACGGAAAACCGCCGTATAGACCGCATGAATTGCGTGCATATCTTCGTTGGTGAACCCATGGCGCATCAACCCAACACGGTTGATTGTGCGATAGACGGCACGGGGTGACCCCTCGTATATTGCATACGGTAAAATGTCGTTCGTGACACCAGTCATTGCCGCGACAAACGCGTTGCGCCCAATTCTCGAAAACTGCAGCACCATAACACCACCCGACAAAATGACATAATCTTCGACTTCGACATGACCGGCAACCTGAACCAGATTTGACATAACAACATTGTTCCCGATTTTGCAATCGTGGCCAATATGGGCGTTCACCATAATTTGACAATCGTCACCAATTTCGGTGCCATTTGATGCCGGTGTTCCCGAATGAATTGTCACATATTCGCGAATACGGCAACGCTTGCCAATACGCAGACCCGTCATGGTGGCTTCGTCTTGCCATTTCAAATCTTGGCTCATCACGCCAAGAACTGCGAACGGATATACGATTGAATCATCGCCAATTGTCGTTTTTCCATCGATAACGACATTGGAAATCAATTCCACACGATCGCCCAGAACAACATTTGGGCCCACAATACAGTTTGGGCCAATTTTACAATCTGCGCCCAGAACGGCGCCTTCGTGAATAATTGCGGTTGGATGTATTGCCATAATTTAAACCCCATATAACATATTATTTCGTCATGAATAATACATTATTGGGGTCTAAAATGGTATTAAATAAATATAACGAATTATAACAAGTGACGCGATTCCGCCCATAAATTCCCATGTGGCAAATTCGCCAGATACACAATACCAATTGCCGCAATTACCGGCATGGTTGTAATTATACCAAACGCGATTATTGTCGCGGCATATAATTTATCCCCCAGCGCACCCGATGCATTATGCGCATGCCACATTGACAATGCCACCAGCGCAAACACCGCACCCGTTGTACCCAAAAACACCGGCACAGATTCTGTCATAATGAACAACGCAAAGCCCAACATTGCGACAAAACGCACCATCCACTTTAATTTTACATATGCACTGTCGTGGATTTTACCCGATGGGCGAATATTGCGCACCGCGATTGTTGTCGCCGCCAATACCCCAACAATCATTATTGCAATGATATGCAACCATGTTAAATTACCCAACTGACCAAAACGGAAAAATTCGGGCTGCATCAGCATCGCGGTCACTGTTGCCATTATAATCAGCAACACCCCCGGCACATTACGCATTTCCCCGCGTGCCAATCGCCCAACCATAAATCCAGCGCCCGCCGCACCAATCTGTAATAACGGTCCCCACCATGTATACATATTCGACATCCCCAATGCGACCATTACCAGCGCAATATATAACCAGTTTTCGCGTTTCTTGAATATTTCAATCTGCAAATGCGACCCAATGAATATAGATGTGACAAATATAATTGCTGCAATCATAAATGGTAATGTCGATGTATCATCACGCAACACACCATAATTACCCCCAAACAGCACAATCCACCCAAATGTGATTATTGCCGTCCACAATGATGCATTTGATAATATATTATTGCGATTCCACCCAATGCGTTCTGTGACGCGCCCACCAAACATCCATACCAATATATATAGCGGTAATGTTAAAATCGCCGACCACAAAAACGCCGGCGCCGCCAAAGCCGCGTTATTAAACGCACTGATTGCACTTTGAACAATAATTGCATCATCAAACATAAACTTGCCTTTTTCTTTTGTTGAATTATTATATAGGCATGGCTGAAAAACAAGCGATTTTTACCCTGATGGGTGGACGCGTTAAAATTGCGCGCGGTATATATAACCCAACATGTGATGCGGTATGGTTGGCGGCATGTGCGGCCGACATTCGCGCGCACAGCGTTCTGGATGTTGGTGTTGGAACGGGCGGGGCAATATTGTGCCTGATGGCAAATAACCCCAACATTACAAATGCGGTTGGTATCGATATTTCAACAGACATGTTGACCGAATGCGCCCACAATGCCGAATTAAATGGGAAAAGCATCGAACTAATTCATGGCGATATATTGTCTTGGCGCACATCGCGCACATTTGATTTGGTAATAACAAACCCGCCATACTTTAATGGCACACCGGCGCGCCACAACGCGCACCATAACGCCGATATAAAACAATGGATTAAACGCGCCACAGCACGTGTCAAGCCACGCGGTACAATATGCACAATCATAGATGCCGCGGTACTTGCCGATGTTGTTTCTATATTAAATACATGCTGTGGCGACATAACAATAATTCCGTTATTCAGCAACAAGCAATCCGCCGAACGCGTTTTGGTACGGGCACGCGTTGGCACACACGGCGGGGCGGCGGTTTATCGGGGGCTGGACATGAATTGTGATTATGTGTTGCGTGATGGCTTGACTATTTCTGCCACATTGTCTAAACTGGGTGGGAAATGATAAACTTTATCACACGTTATTTTTCGTCCATTTGGTCACTGATTTCGTGGCCTTTTCGCGCCATTTGGCGCGTAATTGCGCGTATTTTCCCATCGCGCGAATTCACGGTTATGGACACACCAAACGGCAATGTTTACACATACCAGCAAAGCAGTTTTTGGCGTTTCACAAAATTCGTTGGTAAAATCGGTCTGTTTATTTGGGCAACATGGTCAACATATGTCTTTATTTATCATCGTCCCATGCTGCAAAAGCGCACCGCCCAATTGGAAGAAATGCGTGCCACGCATGATCGCCACATGGCAGATTTGCAGACATACTTGAATAAATTCAACGAATTGACGCGCAATTTGAATGTGACCGATGATAAAATATTGCATGCTGATAAATTGACCGATAAACAGAAAGAAGAATTATTAAACAACCGCCTGAAAACATGGGGTGAACTGGATTTCTTGCGAACCCGCCTGACCGAAATGTTCACCGATGCCGAATATGCCCCTGAATATACAAAAATGGCGGAATTGTCGGCAGAATATGAAATCACACGTGCTGAAAATGATGCATTACGCAAACAAAGCGACCAAATCGCCGAAAATGTCCAAGCCATTGCCGAAGCAGATGCGAAAATTGTCGATACTGTATCAAAAATGACCAAAGATAATGTCGAAG
>CAMOCR010000041.1 GCA_946611025.1 uncultured Alphaproteobacteria bacterium
GTGATTTTGTATAACCAGACCCGAAATCATTGCACCCCCCGAATAGCCAACCAATATTACCGGACGATTTTTTGCAATTGTTTTTATTGCCGATGCGATTGAATCAACCATTGCCTTTGAAAAGCGGCCATTGGTCCAATCGGTGGTTGTGCATTTATCATCGGTCACAAATTGGCATGGTCGGGCGATATATGCAACATTGGGCGAATTATCATTTTCCGCCATGCGCCGCATAAATCGTGAACGCGGGGTCGGGTTGTGTGTTGCGCGCCCACGCGCATTAAACGCGTGGCCGTCACCTTCAATATAAATATGAACGGGGGCGTTTTTATCTGTAATCTTTTGAATTGTTGCCACAGAATATAAATCGGGCCGCGTTGGTGCAACAATTGTCATACTGTCGTCAATCGCGCCAACACACCCAGATAATAAAAATGCAAAAACAATCCGCCACATGATGTGTAATTTTATAATACGACGATACAAAATAAAAGAAGTTTGTTTATGTCAATTCATTTTCCCAAATACGCGTATTTTTGTATTGGTCATGCGCAACTTCGTTGCTCTGACCGATCCTTCTGGGCGACATCAATAATGTTTAATAAAAAACACCACGCAAGGTGGTGTTTTTTGTTAAATCGTGGCGCGCCCAGAAGGATTCGCTCGGCATAAATGCCTGCGCGCAAACCGTAACGATTTCACCGCACTTTGTTTGTGAAATCTACTTGTTTTCCCTCGGCATAAATGCCTGCGGGGCATTCGTTAGCACTCAAACTGCGCTGTCGCTTGTTTTCGCTTACTCATTGTCGAACCCTGCGTTGCTACGCAACTTGGTCGGGTTCAAATCCTGGGGCACACAGAGAATAAAAAAACACGGTATTAAACCGTGTTGTTTTATTCTGGCGCGCCCAGAAGGATTCGAACCCTCAACCTTTTGATCCGTAGTCAAATGCTCTATCCAATTGAGCCATGGGCGCAACGGTGTTATATTTTATATCAAAATATTGCGATTGCAAGAAAAAACTAATGATTTTTTTATTTATGGTGCTTTTTACGCCATCGATTCCAATCGGGCAATGCGTTTTTCGGTGGCGGGGTGGGTTGAAAACATATCGCCCATAAATCCGCGCGGGGCGGGGGTTGCAATACACGCCATTTCCATTGAACGCATGGTGCCTAGTTTTTTGCTGGCGCTGTGCCCGCTGATTTTGCGCAATGCGTCTGCCAGTGCGATTGGGTTGCGTGTAATGTGTGCGCCGGTTGCATCGGCGGCATATTCGCGCGTTCGCGATACCGCCAATTGCAACAATGGGGTGATAATCAGGTTAAATACCGTGAACGCCAACCACACCATCATTAAAACCGCGCCCGATTTGTTATCATCATTATCGCGCGAACCACCGCCGTATAATGCCATGCGGTATATCAAATCGGCGGCAAATGCCGTCACACCGATACCGGTTATAATCAGCATGTCCAGACGAATATCACGATTGCCAATGTGCGCACATTCGTGTGCAATCACACCTTCTAATTCTAGTCTGTCCAATTTCTTGATAATTCCGCGTGTCAATGCGACCGATGCATCGCGCGGGCCGCGCCCCGTTGCAAATGCGTTCAGCGCATCGTCATCAATAATATAAACGCGTGGTGTTGGCAGGCCCGCCGCCAGTGCAACATTTTCAACGGCATGAAACACATCGCGATATTGCGGGTCGGTGTCATGAATTTCATGTGCCCCCGCCGCCGACAACATCATTGCGTCACCAAACGCCCATGAAATGCCCATCCAAATCATACATCCAATAAATGTTGGCACCGCAACACTAATGGTTGTGTTTAACGCATCATTTAACGGCACCACGCACCACGTGAACAAAAACACCAACGTAATAAAAATTAGCGGGAACAGCATAACCAAAAACGCGGTTTTGATATTGTTTTGACGAATGTGGTCATATACGGTTTTCTTAGGCGCCATGACAAATCCTTTGTGTATGAAATAATTATTGAACTTTTTGCGAATAATGTCATGAAAAATATTTATTAAAATGGTATAATATACTTGATATGGGCAAGATTTTATATTTCATCTTGGGTGTTGTGTGCGTCGGTGGTGTTGCATCGGCGGATGGGGAAAGCTTGTTGGAATTTGCGAATTTTCCAATGATTGTCGCCGATGCATCGTTTGTGGATCGCATGGAAAACCTGCGGGCGGGGTATGAACCATATGAAACACAATACGACCCCACAACACATAAATGTATTTCGGGTTGTGCATATCCTGGATTAACACTGGAAGAAGACATTGCGCGATTACAGCGCGCCGAACGGTTGTCCCAAGAAACACTGGCGGGTATTCGCCACAATTCACATAATACATCCAGTGCCCACGAAAACACAAGCACGCAACAGCCGGCAATACGCAATTGTACCGATTACAATGCAAATATTCCGGGTGGCCAGACCGCACCGATTGGGGAACCGTTTAAAAAGCTTTATCGGATATCGTCTGGATTTAGTCCGGCGCGGTTGCACCCGATTGACAAAGTGATATCTTCCCATAACGGCACAGATATCGCAGCGCCACACGGAACCAAGATATATGTAACGGCGGGCGGAACGGTTGAAAAAGTTTTCACAGATAATAAATGTGGCATGGGAATAACAATATTGCATGACGATAAAAACTTTAAAACATCGTATTGCCATCTTAGCAAGCAATTGGTAAAAGCGGGGCAATATGTTTCGCCGGGGTGTTTAATTGGTTTGGTTGGCAGCAGTGGTGCCGCAACAGGTGCGCATTTGCATTATGTTGTGCGTATTTTGACTGATGGAAAATATACACCGGTTGACCCGGAAAATGGCTATATTGTGCCGTCTGGACAACGATAAACAAAATTATTGCGTGTTTTTATGAAATCGCACTGCAAATGACCCGTTGTTTATCGGGTGAAATTCAATTATGTGCGGTGATAAAATACTTTCGCGCGCCCATTGTGGAAACAATTCATGCAAGACGCCACTGGCACCGGTAATGATTGTTGCCGATTTTGCGCCCGATGTGGCGGCGGATATGATTTCTTGCCATGCTTCTTCGATTGTTTTCATATGTAAATCGATTGTTATGTGGTCGGGCGTGGGTGCATTTTCGCGCGGAACGCGGGTTGATAAGTGCAATTGCGTACGCACGACACGTTTTGTTGCCGTATCATCGGGCGAAAATTCCGCCCCAATCATTTGTATAATATCGTCATCAGTTAATTGTTTCATACCCGCATGATACAACATATATTTTATATTTCAATCGCAATAAAAAACGCCCAAACGGGCGTTTTTTATTTGAATGTAAGTTCGCGTATGGTATTAAATGCTGTCTGCATTTACCCAACGACCGTTCTTTAACAAGCCCGGTGCCATACCTTCGCTGCTGCGCAATGCGTCAATTACACCACGTGCCTTGGCCGCATCCAGATTTTCAATGCGAACCTTGTACATGTCGCCTTCGTGAACGACGGTCGCATCACCGTATGCGCGCATGCGTTTCGCCAATGTTGTTGCGCTGTCTTCGGCATAGAACGCGGCAACCTGGACACTGTAATCGCCAACGGTTGCAACTGGTGCCGGTGTTGGTGCGGGTTGTTGTGCAACCGGTGCCGCTTCGACTGGTGCTGGTTCTGCTGCCTTGGGCGTTTCACCAATTGTTGCATTTTTAACCGCGGTTGATTCGTCTGCTAAAACTTGGATTTGGACCTTGGATGTGCCGTTGATGCCGATGCGTGCCGCCGCCGCCGGTGATAAATCCATAATACGTGTGTTCACAAATGGGCCACGATTGTTCACACGAACAATAACCGATTGACCGTTGTCCAGATTTGTGACGCGTGCGATTGTTGGCAATGGTAATGTTTTACTGGTCGCCAACATTTGGGTTCCATCAAAAATTTCACCGTTGCTAGTTTTTGTGCCGTTTAATTCCGCCGGAACAATACCCGCAATGCCGGTTTGGTTGTATGTTAAATCTTCCATTGGGATATATTGGACATCGTCAACCTTGTACGCGTTGCCAATATAGTATTTTGGACCCGCAGCCATCAAATATGTATTATTCAATGCCGGTTCAGCAACCAGTGTTTCTTCACCGAAACCATCGGTGCCATATGTGGCATTATTTGTATTCTGTGCCGTTGTACAGCCGGCCAATATCGCGGTCAACGCCGCCAATGAAACTAATTTTTTCATGTGGAACTCCTTACATTCTTATGAATCTATTTTATCATATAAAAAGTCCACTTTCAACTTTATTTTATTACTTTATTTTTTTATCAATCACATACGCAATCGGCAGGTATATAATCGCATATCCACCAATCGCCACCTCCAGCATCCAAATCGATGTGACGGGAACGAAACTAAGCCCGATGCCCAACACCGCCGCCAGAAATGAAAACGCGATAATTGCGTGAAATGTGCGTTTGTCTGTTTGCCACAGACCGCGTTTGCGACATGCGCGCCCCAAAAGATAGTTTTTCAAATACCCACTGACCACAATTCCAATTGGAATCGCCAAATAGCCAACAAATGGGAACAACGACAAATACAACACTGATGCCGCGCCCAATGACACCATACTGGTGCGAACCGGCGTTTTTACATCTTGGGACGCGTACAGGGTTTTGCTGTAAATCTGGCTAATCAGCATGGCGGGCAGGACAAATACCTGAATCATGATTGCAACGGCGACCGCATGTGTTGATTCGGGTGTCCATGCGCCATGTTGGAACAGATATTTAATAATTGGTTCCGCCAACACGAACAGTCCCGCCACACATGGCAATATCAACATCATCGAACGGCGCATAGATGAATTTTGTTGGATATGCACACTGCGCATATTATTTTGTGCCAACGCGTTTGATATTGATGATATCAGCACCGTTCCCACCGCCAAACCAATCATTGCAAATGGCAATTGGACAATTCGGTCGGCGTAATATAACCATGAAACCGCACCAGACTGCCAACTGGCAACCATAGTCCCCAGAATAATTGTGATTTGATAGAACCCACTGCCAACAATGCTGATGCCAAAGCGGCCAAACATGTTGCGAATTTGTTTGTTCCATTTTGGCACAATCAGGCGCAGTCCAAAATGCCGCCGCCGTACGCGCAACCATAAAATGCCAAACTGTAATACCCCCGACAGCAACACCGTTCCCGCCATGATATACAATGTGTTCGCGCCGGCGCCGGTGTACATTGCGACCAACAATGCACCAATCAGCATAATGTTTAACAGCACCGGCATAAATGCCGCCAATAAAAATCGTGAAAACGCATTCAGCACCGCCGATAAAAACGCCGCGCCACATATAAATATAACATAGACAAACATTATGCGCGAAATTGTCACGGTCAATTGCATTTTACCAGGGTCTTCGGCAAAGCCGGGTGCCAATCCCCAAATTACCAATGGCATAAATATTTCAAACAATATGGTGATGCCCAACAACACAACCATCAGCCACGAAAACACGTTTTTAGCAAATCCCGCGTCATGCTTGGAATCGGTGTACATTGGAATAAATATGGCGGACAGTGCCCCTTCGCCCAATAAATCGCGGAATAAATTCGGCAACCGAAACGCCGCCAAGAATATGTCGGATAACCGACCCGCACCCAAAACGCGCGCAATCAGCATGTCGCGCACGAACCCAAATATGCGGCTGATGCCGGTCATGGCACCAACCCCGAAAATATGTTTGCCAAGTTTCATAAGTTTTATTATACTAATCTTTGAAATATAAAATCAAGACAGGAATAAAACCAAATGAAAAAATTAGTTTCAGTGTTTTGTATGGCGGTTGCGCTGGCGGGGTGTGCGGGCAATAAAAAAATTATTGCCGAACAATCGTTGCCTGATATTTATGATGCGGCATACACCGATTTTAATAAAAAGCACTATGCCGATGCCGCGGAAAAATTTACCGCCGCCGAAACCCAATACCCCGCCAGTCCATGGGCGGCAGATGCGCTGATTATGGCGGCGTATTCATATTATCTGGATGATGATTTTGCAGGTGCGTTGTTGGCAACCGATCGATTTATGCGTTTTCACCCAGGGCATGTCGATGTGCCATATGTGATGTATTTGCGTGGCATGTGTCATTATCGCCAGGTTAGCGATGTTCGCCGCGAACCCGGCGAATCGGCATATGCATTGGCACAATTTCAGCAATTAGTGGAACGTTTCCCGTCCAGCGAATATGCGAAAAACGCGAAAAACAAAATCATTATTTTGAAAAACTATATTGCGGGCAAAATTATGTACGCGGCACGCAACGATATGGCGGCGCAAAATTGGCCATCTGCGATTACACGCTTTCAATCAATTATTACCGATGCCACCGAAACCGTCATGACAGCAGAGGCATTATATCGCCTGACGGAATGTTATACGGCAAT
>CAMOCR010000042.1 GCA_946611025.1 uncultured Alphaproteobacteria bacterium
AAATTAAAATTATCATAATATATCGGCGCCTCTGTATTTTCCGTACTGAAAAAATCCAGCGCATTTGTATAGTTATAACCTGTTTCCAACGATGCCGGTCCATCTGGTAATGTAAATGCCAATGTACCAGTTGTTGTTGACGAACCACCACTGTTACCACCGGCATGCGACCCGCCCGACGACGATGACGATTTGTTATCATTACCTGGGTCTAGCCAATCGGTCAGCAAAAACAACCCACCAACAATAACGGCGGCACCCGCCGCCGCTAATGTAATGCTTTGGGCAGAAGACAATCCGCCAAACAGCCCACCACTGTCCGCGGGCTTGGTTCGTGTATTAAACTTTTTAATTTGACGGTCGCAATTTGATGCATCGGCACCATACATTTGTAAAATTTGCGCCGCACGAATATCGTTATTCATCAACGCCGTACAAACAACCGACAGCCCCGTTGAATCAACATAGTTCACATTTGCGCCATTGTTTATCAACGCCTGAACCTGCTGAATATCGGCATTTTTCGCCGCCGCCAACAATTGCGCCGCAACGGTAAATTCATTGGGTGCCGCATACGATGCCACCGGCATTAAAAACAAAGCAAACAAGAAAACACGAATAAGTTTCATACAATTCTCTCTGTGTAAATAATATTACCACAGATTTTACAATTGTGTCTAGCAAAAAAATATCAAACAAAATAAAAACATGGTCACCAACAATGGCGACCATGTTTCAACATACCTTTGTCAAAATTATTTTTGACGTGAATATGTAATATGTCTTGTGATAACAACTGTTTGTGTGGCTGCTGCACAAGTTTTAACAGTATCAACAACGCCATAAAAGTTATTCACAATACCATTATTAACATTGACAGTATTATCATGCGCCCCACACCCCAGTGTCACATTTGTCGTTGTGGCACCTGTTGCGGTTGTTGCCGGCTTGGTTGTGGCTGGTTTGCATGGTGTTGCCGCTGGTTTGGTTGTTGCCGGTTTACACGGCGCTGCTGCCGGCTTGGTTGTAGCTGGTTTGCATGGTGTTGTCACTGGTTTAGTCGCAGCAGGCTTTGTCGTTGCCGGTTTTGTTTTTGCGGGTTTCGACTTTGCTTTGGCTGCCTTGGCTTTACATGGAACACATGGTTTGACACCATCGTTTTGGTTTTGTTTACGGCAATCAGCCAACGAATCTGCTAATGCACGATTTTGCTTTGTCAAAGTATCCACGGCGCTGCGTGAATTTGCCAAAGAATCACGCAAATCTTCCAATGCAATTGCATTTTCTTGGGCGCGTGTTTCTGCGGTAAACGCATCTTCCATTGCTGCATCACGTTCTTCGCGAGCAACATTTTTATCATTACACTGTTTTACACATAACAAGGTCAAAACAACGGCAACAACGCCGGCTGCTAAACCTGTCAAAGTTCTTTTTGTTTCTGGTTGCAAGGCCATTTTTTATCCCCTTTTGGTTATTACAGCGTAAATTATAGACAAAAATTTTTTATTGTCAAGCACAAAAACACAAAAAACATTTTGTTTGATTATTTTTCCCTTTGCACGAAATTGCGATTTTTGGTATAATTCAGCGTGACAGAGAGATATGTTTAGCAAATTCGCGTTTTTAGCGACATTTTTGGTATTGACGCCTGGTTTTGCCCATGCGGCGTGTTCGCGCGCGAATTTGACGCGTTGTCTGGATTCTGCCTGTGCAATTAATGTATCCAGCAACCCCGCCGCACGTTGTCAATATTGCGGAACCGCATCCGCGGGCGTGCCACCAACAAATAATGGCATGAAATCTGTTTCGGTGGGCACATCTGCACGTTATAATATAACCGATAAAGAATTAAAATCTGCACCAACCGATCCGGGTCAACGTTATGTCTGGGCAACAAATAAATGTATTGAACGCGTTGCCGGATGCACCACCGATGATGTCGCCGATGTATACGACACTTTGATTGAACAGTCTTGCACCGCTGCCGGAATCAGTGCACAAATGGCGGTATTACAAACCCAGATGAATCAAACAAAAACCAAGACCGCATGTTCGGGTGAAATTTCGCAATGTATGATATCGCAAACAAAATGTACGGCTGACTTTGGTGCATGCGCAGATGACGCCGACTTTGATAAATTCTTTGCAGAATGCAGTGTGCAATCTGCCGGATGTGACGAATTCATATCAACGATTCGTGGCGAACTGATTGCATCGCGCGATTCGGCAATTAAAAACGCAGATGCAATTCTGGAATCAATTGTCGCATCATATGCCGATGCGCGCGCAAAACGCGAAAATGCCGCGCGCGCAACATGCACCAACAATTCGGGTCGCGATGCATGCATAACCAAGATATGTAATGAACGCATGCCCAACAAATGCGCCGCTGGATTCGGTGACGAAAAATCCATGGCGACAAACTTGTGTAAATATTACGACACCGCGTGTGCAACACTGAAATGATGAAACGAAACGGAATTTTTGTTGTTATGCTGGTTGCATTTATATCGATAAATGCAGATGCCGCAAACGTTGTTTCACGCACGTCACGTGCATCGGCATCGCGTGCATCGGCGATGAACGCGGTTGCAAACACTGTTGCCGCCGCCCAGGTGACAACATCGGCGGTTGCCGAAGCACCGGAACCAGAATTCATTGATACCACACCGGTTGTTGAAAATAAATCATCACAATTTGACAATATATTAAATGACGCATCTGCGACAAACACAGATATTGCCGGCAATGACTTGGCGAAAAAAATTCGCGCACAACGCGCCGCACTGGATGCAGCGGACAACCTTGCTGCAACGGTTTCGGCATCTGGTCGAAACAATTGTGACACGGTTTTGCGTGATTGCATGACCGAACGTTGTGGTAATAACTTTACAAAATGCGCCGCCGACACCGATACCACATTTGGCACAAAATTGGATGCATGCCGCCGCAACACACAATGCAGCGCAAATGAATTCAAATTATTGTCTGCTGAAATCAAGGCCGACCGTGCATCTGCAATAAAATTAAAATCGTTTAATGATATTATCGATTGTGGTGAACGTTATGATGCATGCATCGTTGGCGAATGTGGCGCGACATATTCCCGGTGTTTAGGTAAATCGGCGGGTGACAATGCAATTTCAAAATGCGCCACAATCGCACGTGATTGTACATCGATGGATTCTGGTCTGGCATCACGCACAATGACGGTCTTTGCGACATTGCGCCAGACGGCCGAAAAACAAATATCTGCCGACGAAAAGAAATTATATGCCCTGCGCGACCAAATGAAATCGGTATGCGCGCGTCTGGGTGCAATGTTTGACGAACGCAGCCTGGATTGTGTTTACACCGTTAATTTCCGTGCCGGCGATGATTCAACCATAATGGCATCGAAAAAGGCATATGCCGGTGGCGTGTTCAGTTGCACACCAAATTGGTTTGGTATTGACATCACAACATACATGGAAAATGCGAACCGTTTAACACGCGAACAAACCGCGGCATCATCGGCGATGCTGGGGTCGGGTGTTGGTATGGCGGTTGGCGCCGTCACATCGGGCGCGGTTAATCGTGCAATTGATTCCAAGACAACCGCCGATGCAGCAAACAAGGCAGAATGTGAACGCAATGGCGACAAATGGAACGCCACATTGGGTAAATGTGTTCCGGACAATTCTATCGAACGCGCCCAGTCACGCGCCAATCGTGCGGCGGCACGCGCCGGTATCCAAGATACAGATGAAACACCAACGGACGATGATACAAATAATGATACCAACGATAACGAAACATCATCGGGCAGTGATTCTGACGAACAAGATTTAACACAAGAATAAAATAAATGAAAAAAATACTGATTGCGTTTTTATTATTTATATTCACCGCACCTGCAACACTTGTTGCAACACCGGCGACCACTAATAGTACAAGCACCGCAAACAGCATCACAATTTCTGGCACAGTTTACGTCGACGGCGAACCACAAAATGGTGTCGTTCTGGCACCCAAAGGTCTTTCTTCCAGCAGCCTAAACAACTATAACACCGCAAGCTCTGGCGAAAGTGGGCACTTTACAATTTCCAAATTTCCAGTAAATAATGATTTGGTCGCAATGTGGTATACAGAAGATGACCAGACAATCTCTTACGCAGAGATAGAATCAAATCCATCAAATGTAAATGTATATATTTTGTCCACGCCAGTAGACGCAACGCCTACTATGAGTGTGGAACTGGACTCTGTCACGGTCCAAGACACGAACAAGTGTAACACAGACGCGGAAAAAAATCGCTTGCACGCATCAAAAGCAAGGTTTATCGATACTGGTAAGACAATAACCTATAAAGCTGGACAAACCATTAATGGCAAAAAAATCACAGAAAATGCAACCGTTAAGGAAAGTATTTGCATTCCAACCGAATGTATTAACAATAATTATATTCTAGAAAACCCCGAGACACCGAATGCAGTATGTACAGATTGTAAAACATTGATTTCACATTCTGCAACTGCACATGTTAATAACGGTCGTTGTGTCGCGGTCACTTGTGAATCTGGATATTTGCTTGAAAATGGTGCTTGCACAAAATGCACAGACAAGGTCCCCTATTCCACATCCGCACACGCCGCGGGTAATTCGTGTGTTGCGGACACATGTCAAAAGAATTTTAAAGTCACCAACGGCAAATGTGTCGTTGATTGTTCTGCACCCGATATATTAAAATCGTTGCATGCAACCGCAGCATCGGTGAAACCAAACGCGGTATTGCCAACACAAATCACACGAAATTTTGATTTTACAAAATACTGTTATCCAACCGAATGTGATACACCACGTTATGAAAAACGCGGTACGGGTGAAACAACAACATGTTTTGACCTGAATAATACATCATGTACACCAACCGACACCGCACATGCACAAAACGGCACATACGAATTGCGCAACAACAAATTATTATGCAAACCGAACTGCATCGGGTCAAATTACACTGCTAAATTAAACGAAACAAAAACCGATTATTATTGTGCAATCAAAAAAGACCGTTCCAATGAGCCATGCACAAATGCCGATATTCGCAGACTAAAACAGGCAAAAAAACTGGATGAACATGCGACCAAGGGTGATATAACAGAATGGGACGATAAGGATAACACCGTGTTGGCATGTTCTGTCACGGAATGTGAAACCGGCTGGGAACCAAACGAAGAAAAAACCGCATGTGTTTCCACCGATGGCACCGATTGTACGACCCAAATTGATAACGCAAAATCTGCGAAATTACAAAACGGCAAATGCATACTTGATTCATGCAAAGATTGGTACAAGGTAAATTCAGTTCTTAACAAATGCGAAGATCAACATGATAAAAATTGTCCAGATTCTTTGATGCACAGCAAATATCCAGATGCCCAATCTGCCACAATAAGTGAATTTAAAAATAATACCGCAACCAAATGTGATATTAAAAAGTGCAAAGATAGAACAAAAACCCCAAGCGCTGATGCACAATCCTGCGTTGCTGTGTGCAGCCTTGGTGAACAGGCAAGATTAGAAGCCGCGGGTGCTGCGGAAACAACGACCAAGAAAGGCGTTTGTATTGCAAAATCTTGTAAATGTGGGTACACCCTGGAAGATGGCGCATGTCGCAAATGGAATGGAAACAATGAACCTTGTGGTAAAATGTTGCCAAACAATGCATCATCTGGATATATGGCGTGCGACCCAAATAATGACAAGGGAACCCCATATTGTCACATTACCGCGTGTAAAAATTCTTCGTACAAACCTGTGAACCAAGGCACCAAAGATAATGCATGCGTATCAACCGCTGGTGACACATGTAATGCATATACCGCAGGTGATGCGTTTGCTGTCGACTCCGATGATTCTGGTGTATTAAAAAGAAGTGGCAATCACGTTAGTTGTGTTTCACAGACCTGTATCGACCACTTCAATGTTAGTGGCAACAGGTGTACACTTGATTGTTCAACCTATCTTGATGATGAAAACTATCATAAATTTATCGGCGCAAAAACATTAAAACAAACATCTGGTATATTGCCACGTGGGCGCGATGATTATTCCGCATATTGTTATCCAACAAGCTGTAAAACACCGCACTATAATTTGGTTGGTCGGGGTGAAGCAGCCAATTGTGAATCGACCA
>CAMOCR010000043.1 GCA_946611025.1 uncultured Alphaproteobacteria bacterium
CCACCGATGAAATCATCAGCGATGAAATGGTGAAAAAGGTATATCTGGGCGAAGACTTCGTGATGTAAATCAAAAATAAAATCGAATAAAAAAACCACCGCAACCGCGGTGGTTTTTTAACTTCAAACATCGAATAATTATTTATCCAATGCTGTCATGATTTGTTCGTATGGAATCGCACCTGGGAACGCTTGTTCACCGATAACCAAGAATGGTGTACCGTTGATTTCAAAACGTTGTGCCAAATCACGAACATTTGCCATTTCACGAGAAACGATTTCGTTTTTCATGTCTTTCTTCAACTTGTCTGTATCCAGACCAGCTTCTTTTGCCATTTTCATGATGTTTGCTTCGACTTTTTCTGCAACCTTAGACTGATCTTTCAAGTCATCTTGGCTATAGAATTCACGTGTCATCATCATGTCAACAAAAACTGCTGCTTTGTCTGCATCCTGCATTTTCGCGGCAATTGCTGCGCGTGCTGGACCATCGGACAATGCGCCATGGATTGAAAAGTTTTTGATAACAACGCGAACATCATCACGTTCATCCAAAACACGTGCCAATTCGCCATGAACACGACGGCAGTATGGGCAGCTGAAGTCTGTCCAGACAAAGATTGTTTTCTTGGCATCACGA
This sequence comes from uncultured Alphaproteobacteria bacterium, assembly GCA_946611025.1. GTDB lineage: Bacteria > Pseudomonadota > Alphaproteobacteria > Rs-D84 > Rs-D84 > Enterousia. Next base: position 640 of record CAMOCR010000043.1, read on the forward strand.
TTACCCAAAATTGGGGCATCTGCCATCATTTTCGCAGCGTTCGAACGAACATATGCACGAACTGCTTTGTTCTTTTCTGCAGATTGTTGTTCCTGCATCTTGTTTGCCATTTCTTGCAAAATCATCGGGTTAACCGAAGTCAAGTAATATGGAACATACAAGCGTGTGACACAACCCGCAATCAGCAAAATAGAAATCAATTTGATTGTCTTTTTGCAAACGATTCCGCCCATTGTTGGTTTTTTCGCATCACCCTTGACCAGCATGCCGCCGAACAAGAACAACGCAATCGCCAATAACAAGACCAAGATTGTCCAAGTCATATTTTTTCTCCTTTTGTTGAACGGTTATACCTTAGAAAAAAATATTTAATTTGGCAAGGAATAAATATTACTTTTTTTTAATTTTTTTACATGCGCGACAAATAGGCACGCGCCACCGGCACATCAATACCACTCTGTGCGCAAACCATTTCTATAAAATGCAATGTCGTATCCAGATTTATCGGCAATCGATACAACTTATTTATATATGGTGCGGCACAATCGCGACACACCGCCCGCCCCGTTCGTGGCGACAAAAAGTCCAGATTATCCCCGCGACCGCAATTCGCACATCGCGATAAATCTAGCGCATATCCCAATTCGCGCAGCAACCCGATTTCCCAATTCAAATATTTTTCCATTGCATTGCCATTTGCCAAATCATGCAAAAACGCAACCGTCGCATCATATAATGCCACATACGATTCGCGTTCCGCCAACAATGCATTTAGCAATGCAAACGCCGCATTCATGCACCCCAGCGCATGCATATCCATCATCAATGGCGCCGACAGATTTTCCACCGCATCCCAATGAAACGCCCCCAGTTGTGATTCCAACCGCGCGTTCCATGACACCGCACCAATTTGCGCCAACAATGGTTTATTTTTTCGCGCAATTTGTGCCGCACGCATCACGCCATGCATCATACCAAAGTCGCGCGTAAAAACATGCGCCACCGAATCGCGTTCACCAATGGGTTGCAGTCCAATTAAAATACCATTTGATTCTAATTTCATTTCGGTTCCAATTATAATGCAACGCCGATTCGTATGCGACAAAAAAATCCCACGCGGTTTGCGTGGGATTTTTAATAACCAAATAATTGTATTATTCGGCAACTGCTTCTGTTGCTTCTGCGGCTTCGGCCGGTGCTTCGGCAACTTCTTCTTTCTTTTCTTCTTCTGCTGGTTCTTCTTCAACTTTCTTGGTACCGAAAGTCAAAACTTTACCTGCAACCAATGCTTCGATTTCGTCTTGTGTTTGTGCAACATACACTTTGACTGGAACGATAACATCTGGGTGCAATGCAATTTTTGTATCGAACGCACCAATCGATTTGATTGGCGAACCCAACAGAACCTGGGCCGATGCGATGTTGACATTTGCAACTTCTTTCAAAGTGCGTGCGATATCACGTGATGAAACCGAACCATACAATTGACCGGTATCACCAGCCTGGCGAATCATGTACAATTTTGCAGATTTCACCGCGTCAACATGTGATTCTGCTTCTTTCTTGGCTGCGGCTTCACGTGCGACCAATTCTGCCTTTTTGGCTTCGAACAATGCAACGTTTTCACGTGTCCAGCGCATTGCTTTGCCATTTGGCAACAAGAAATTACGCGCAAACCCAGTTTTCACTTCGACTGCATCGCCGATATTACCCAATTTTGTAATTTTTTCTGTTAAGATAACTTTCATTTTGTCTGTCCTTTTTGTTCAAAAGTTAGGGTCTTATGACCCAGATCTTTATTCCTTATTATAAATTGCTTAACCTAAGTTATTTCTTACAAATGGCATCAACCCCAAATGACGCGCACGTTTGATAGCTGTCGCCAAAGCGCGTTGATCTTTCTGGGAAACACCACTGATGCGTGATGGCACAATTTTACCACGTTCTGTGATATAGTGTGACAACATCTTGACATCTTTGTAATCAATAACCTTGCCCTTTAATGGGTTTGATTTTTTACGATAAATTGCTGCACGAACTGCCATTATTCACCCTCTTCGTTATTCTTTTTCATCATGACGGATGGCGTTTTGGCCAATTCGTCGACACGTACGTTCAAGAAACGGATAACGTCTTCGTCAATGCGTGAACGACGTTCCAATTCTGCAATCTGGGCACCTGGCAATTCAATGTTCAACATGACATAGTGTGCCTTGCGATTTTTACGAATGACATATGCCAAATTTTTCAAACCCCAGAATTCTGTGGATTTAACATCGCCACCCAGTTCTTTGATAATTTCTGTAAATTTAGCCGCTTTTTCTTTGACCTGCGGTTCGGTCAAGTCCTGGCGGAAAACCAAGACACTTTCATAATAAGCCATTTTATTTCCTTTGGTCTATTCAGCCGACAACCCCATGTCGCCAGCAGGAACGACGATAATTATGCCCATATTTTTAATAAAATCAAGTTTTTTCGTATTGACTTGGCATAAAAAATTTTACTAACATGCAAATAATAAGAGGGATAATTTTGAATAAATTCCATTTAAGTCTTAATCGCATGGTCGTTTTCGTGGCGTTGTTGGTCGCGGGGATTGTGCTGTTTTTTGACCCTTTTATGCAGATTGCAACCGCCAATATAATATTAAATGGTGTAATCATTGGAACGACCCTGTTTGGCATCGGGTTGTGTTTTGTCAAAATGTTCCACTTGTTGCCGGAATATCGTTGGCTGTACGGATATCTGGGGGGAAAGCGTGGTGCACCCCTGCCCCCGCGGGTATTGCGCCCGGTGGCACAAATGTTGCATCCGCGTCCCGCACGCATTTCGGCGGCGGCATTGCAAAACATTTTAGACATGATTTTATTACGTTTCGAAGATGAACGCGATTCCATTCGTTATATAACAAATGTATTGGTATTTTTGGGTCTGTTGGGTACATTTTGGGGACTGTTGATGACGGTTGGTGGCTTTGCCGACATTATTGGTGGTCTGGACATGGCAGACGAAGCCGTCTTGGAAAACATGCAGATGGGGCTGGCGCGACCATTGGCGGGCATGGCAACCGCGTTTACCAGTTCGATATTGGGCCTTGGCGGCAGCTTGGTTGTCGGATTTCTGGGTCTGCAGGTGCAAATTGTTCAAAATTCAATTTTGCATGAAACCGAAGATTACTTTGCCGCGCACACGCACACCGCAACACCCGATGTCACAATGGCGCAAATTGGGTCGGCGGCACGTGCATTAACCAAATCGGTTCAGCATCTGGACAAAACCGTTGCACGTTGGCAATAAGGAAATTAAACAGAGGGAGAAACACACCATGTTAAACGTACGTTATCGCGAAAACACCAGTACCTGGCCGGGGTTTGTGGACTTGTTTTCGAATTTGGTGATTATATTAATATTCTTGTTGATTATGTTCGTGTTTTTGTGGACCACGACCAGTGTATTTAACAAGAAAAGTGGCGCAAAAACCGTTGCAGAACTAAAGGCTGCCGCCGCCGAACAGGCATTGACCATTGACCAGATGCGCGCCGATGAACAAGAAGCCAAGCAATTACTGATTGCTGCACGCAATGAATTGGAAACATTGGGCAACAACAACGCGGAACTTATCAACGAATTAAACGAAACCGATTTAAGTATGCAAGATTTGGTCACGGCATATGAAGCCCAAGTCAATGCGTTGACCGAACAATTGAACCAGGCAAATCTGGACAAACAGCAAGTTGCCGCATTGGAACAAGAACGCGCGAAATTGCATGACGAAATGTCCGCCCAGCGTGCCGAATTGGCGGATCAAATGGCAAAACTTCAGGCTGCCCTGGACGCCGCCGAAGAAAAATCCCGCGCGCAAGAGGTGCAATATCTTGAAATGTCAAACCGCCTGAACAAGGCATTGGCGGACAAGGTTGCCGAACTGAACAAGGTTTCACAATATCAATCGGCATTTTATCGCGCAATCAAAGAAGCCCTGGGCGACCGCACCACAATTCAAACCGATGGCGACCGCTTTATCGTGTCCAGCGACATTTTGTTCCCCAGCGGTTCATATAAATTATCCGCCGATGGTAAATATCAATTGAAACTAATTGCAAATGTAATCAAAGATTTGGAAAACAAGATTCCATCGGACATTGATTGGATAATTCGTGTTGATGGTCACACCGATAAAAAACCGGTCGTTCCCGGCACACGTGCATATCGCAACAATTTACAGTTGTCGTTCCTGCGCGCATCGGCGGTGGCTGATGAATTGGCGAAAAATGGCGTATCAAAACGCCGCCTGTTGCCCAGTGGGTTTGGTGAATATCATCCAATTGAATTGGGGAACGATGCCGCATCATTACAAAAGAACCGCCGCATTGAATTACAATTGACGAACAGATAAAAAATCCCCTTTGCTTTGCGAAGGGGTGTCGGGTGAAACCCGACGGGGTAGTTATAAAAAATCGCCCGTCTGGGCGATTTTTTAATTCATTTTTTCAATATAATCAATGTCGATTTCGGTGTCGAATAAACCATGGTCAACTTCGCCATAGATACGAACCGTGTCGGTTGGACCGATAACCAATCCATGCCATGCATCATCGTCTATTTCAACCATGATTGTACCTGTTGAATCTTGGAACAGATATTTTTCATCGCCATTTTTTTGAATAATTGCACCTTCGACCCAGACCTTGGAATTATCGTTCATACCTTTGGCCTGTTGAACGGTCAAAATTACATTTTCACCACCGGAAAAACCGCCCGGCCCCGCCGCATAGGCACCACATGACATGGCAACACATGCGATTGCAACAACTGATATTTTCTTCATATTTTCCCCCATTGGTTATTTGTTATCCGCCATTATCATTTTACCAAAACATAACAACCAATATCATAGGAACGAAATAACAAAAAACCCGCAAACGCGGGTAAATTATTTCACAATATGCACATCCATTTGCGGAAATGGGAAATGCACTTTCTTTTTCG
>CAMOCR010000044.1 GCA_946611025.1 uncultured Alphaproteobacteria bacterium
CCTGTAATTCTACCTTTTGATCGTCCAGTGCTTTACGTACATCGGCGGTCTTGGTGTACAGTTTTAATTGTTCTTTGACCGATGTGTCCGTGGCGGTGATTTTGCTTTCCAGGGATGATTTTGCATTTGCAATTTTGGTATCGTTGTCGGTTATTGCCGCATTAATGTTCGCCTGTAATTCTGCTCTTTGTTCATTCAGGGCATTGTCAACCGTTGCCTGTTTTACAAACCCCTTGGCCAACAATGTTTCTTCGGTAATTGTTTCGCCAATATTGTTTTTAATGTTTTCGACATCGGCGGTCTTGGCGTATTGTTTTAATTTTTCACTAGTCGCGGTGTCCGCAGTTGAAATTGCCGCCCGTTTTGCAGCCTCTATTTTCGTATCTGCATCTGCGATTGCCGTGTTTCGTGCAACCGCAATAGCATTTTGCAATTGGTTGGTTGTGGCGCTTAATGCCTGGTTGACGGCATCAATTGTTGCATATTCGGTCGATTCGTTTTTGTCGGCTTTTTCTTCCAGTTTGGCTTCGACATCTTCTGTTTTTGCATAGCCCTGTAATAATTTGTCAGTATCAACCAGGTCGGTCACTTCGTTTACATCGGCCTTGCGCGCCAGTTGATTTTGAATTATATCCAGTTGGCGTTGTAATGCTTCAAATTGGTCTTGGATGGCGTCTACCGACCCAGCAGACAATTTTGATACCACGGTACCAGATGACGTAATTTTACTTGGTTTTGTGGAACCAGCGCGATTTGCATCAACATATGCGGTTCCCATGGGGGTTGTGTCGTAATCATTGGAATATTCTGGAACAGACGGGTTTGATTTTGCAATATTGCGCAAAGATGTCGTTGCTGCAACAATGTTAGAATCGTTGACCGCCCCGGTGCCGCCCGTACGCAGTGAACTAGCGCGCCCGGCCGATGCGGCATCTGCCGAATAAGATATACCTGTTTGAAAACAAATAGATAAAACAACAAATAGTAATTTTTTCATCTTGTTCCCCCTTTCCATAGAACAAGTGTAGAAAAAACATAATTAGGAACGCAAGCCCTTTTTTATCGTCATATGTATATTAAAAAACGCGCATAATGCGCGTTGTTTTTTAGCGATAAATGCATCTTATGGCATGCATAAACACAGAGTATAATTTTTTATTATTTTCATCAATTTTTTGATGTGCGGCTGCCTCTATTTTGCTTTTTTCTGCGTTTTGATTGCAAGCCAATTCGGCGCGTTTTTGACGATGTTTATCTGCCAAAGAATTTGTTGTAAATTTACGAATTGGGTCAAACGAAGAAATGTGTTGTTGTTTTTCTTTTTCTTGTTCTGCGATTAGCTTTTCCCGTTCGTATCTAAATTTGCGACTTAATTGGCGCATGGTATAGCCCATTTGTTGGGAATATTCCGCTTCTAATGTGGCCGCTTGGATTTCCAGGGTTTCCAATTCTTTCAACGCAGCCTGTAATTGTTCGCTTGGGGTAATATTCTGCATTTCTTCCCACAACAATGTTGACGGACGCGAATCAATATCATAGAATTTCAACGACAGATGAAAAATGCGGTCTTGTTTTTCTGCCTGTGTCATATCTTTTATTGCTTTTTTCATTATGTTTTCCTTTATTGCCGTTATAATATAATACAAAAAATTGTATTTGTCAATATATCTTTGTAAAAAAACACCCGATTGTTTTCGGGTGTTGGTTTTATTATCGTGCAACATCGCCGCGCAGTTTTTCATGACAGATATAGTCTTTTAACACAAATCCGTTGTCTGCGTGCCATTTCAGCATGCCGTTCCAGTTTTCGTCTGGAATTTCAACGGTGGGTAATTTGTATGGTGTGCGGTATAATTGGTTACGAACCTGTTCGATATGGTTTTCATAGATATGCACATCATGCAATTCGCCTTTTAATATACCCGGCTTTAGCCCCGCTTCCTTGGCGTACAGCATCAGCAACAACGCATATGATGCGATATTATACGGAATCCCCAAGAACATATCACATGAACGCTGTGTCCATATCAGGTTTAATTTGCCGTCGTGAACCAGAATCTGGTGCATAACATGACATGGCGGCAATGCCATTTTGCCCATATCAACCGGATTCCATGCGTTTACAATAATACGGCGATTGGTTGGGTTGTGTTTAATTTCGTATATGGCATTGGCAACCTGGTCTATGCCGGGGTGACGCTTGTCAAAGTTATTTGTTGGGTTTTTATCAATTTGATTTTCATTAAATTTGTATTTTCCACCAAAGTGTCGCCATTGCCAACCATAGATTGGTCCCAAATCGCGACCGTCCGCCATCAACTGATTTTTTATATCTTCTTTTTCTTTTGGACTAAGTTTTATTAAATATTCGTCATATGCGGCAACCCTTTCTTCGTATAATGGTTGCCATTTTTCTGGGTTGGACCATTCGTCCCAAATATGACATTTTCTGTCTTGTAGCCATTTTTTATCGGTAATTCCCCGAATAAAAAATTCCAATTCCGTTGCGATATTTTTAAGTCCCATTTTCTTGGTTGTGACCAGCGGGAACCCCCGTGACATGTCGTGTTCGAATGTTGCGCCCGATGGTATGCGTAATGTTTTTATGCCTGTGCGATTGTCGGACCATGTACCGTTGCGCATAACATTATCAAGAATATCCAGATATTGTTTCATGGTGTGCTTTCCTTTTCTTTGTAAATAATAAAACCCTGCCCCACCTACACAGGTTAATCTTAGATTAAACGAACAATCAAAATCAAGTGGTAAAAAAAACCCCGCCAGTGTGGCGGGGTTTTATCTATCGTACATCGGCCTGTTGAAACAATTCTTCGGGTTTAACCGATTTTTCTTTTGTTTTAACATGGGTCAACATTGCATCCAATGCCTTGCGTTCGAAAATCATACCGCGCAGCATTGCCAACGCATTTTGATTTTTATTATAGAATTCGAACACTTGTTGTGGGTTTGGATAGCGTGCCGCTTCCGCCCAGACGGCTTGTTGTAAATCGTCACGGGTGACTTCGACCTTGTTATTTGTGCCCCATTCTGCCAAAACCAAGCCCAGTTTAACACGACGTTCTGCCTCTTTGCGTTCGGCTTTTTCGTCCCATTTGTGTTCGTGGCCATGTTCGGCATTATGGCTTTCGTGTTCGTTTTTCGCCATGTTTAATTCTTGTTCAACCAATGTTTCCGGCAGGTCTAATTTCACTTTGTCTGCCAAAATGTCCAACAATTCGTTGCGCATGTCGCGTTTGGCGGCTTCGTCATATTGTTCGTTTAACAATTTGCGAATGTGTTCGCGCAGTTTTTCAACCGATTCATGCCCCACAGATTTTGCCAATTCGTCATTTAATTCTGGCAAAATGTGTTTGCGGACTTCGTGAACCAAAACTTCGAAACGTGCATCTTTGCCCGCCAAGTTTTCAGCGTGATAGTCGTCTGGGAATTTAACGTTCACATCAAATTTATCGCCCGCCTTGTGACCGATAACTTGGTCTTCAAAGCCCGGAATAAACGAACCAGAACCCAAAACCAAGTGATGCTTTTCTGCCGCGCCACCTTCGAATGCTTCTTTGCCGATAAAGCCCTTGAAGTCAATAACCGCGGTGTCGCCGTCTTTGGCTTTATACTTTTCGTCTTGTTTTTCAGCGGTGCTGCGGCTTTTGCGGATGTTTTCAATAGATTTTTCAACTTCCGCTTCGTCCAGTTTTGTCACTTTCTTGGTGACGGTGAATTTTTCCAAGTCAATTTCTGGTAATGTTGGCAAAACATCAAATTCCAATGTGTATTCGGCATCTTTACCAATTTCCCAACCCGCCAAATCAGCCTTTGGTGCGCCCGCCAGACGTAATTTTTTGTCTGCAACATATTCGTTCAGGTCGGCGTTCATTAATTTGTCGATGGCTTCGGTTATTGCGGATGTGTTATATTTTTGACGCAAAACAGTCAATGGAATATGACCCGCACGGAATCCCGGCATTTTTGCCTTTTTGCCATATTCAGCCAAGATTTCATCAGCGGCCTTTTGAATAGCATCAGCCGAAATAAAACCATTTACAGAATAATGCAAATCTTTGATTTTTTCTTTTTTAAACATGTCAAGAACCCTTGTTATGCAATTACCCAGTACCCCCAGGCAACGCCATTAAAAACAATACAAAATACCCATCGGGTGACGGGTATTTTGTGTCGTAAAATTAACGCTTACTAAACTGTGTCGAACGACGTGCCTTGCGAACACCATAGTGTTTACGTTCAACGACACGGCTGTCGCGGGTCAAGAAGCCAGCAGACTTCAAAACCTTGCGCAAATCTGGTTCTGCCTTTTCCAATGCTTTGGAAATACCGTGTTTAACGGCACCAGCCTGGCCAGACAAACCACCACCCAACACCATGCAAATTGCATCATATGCACTTTCGCGTTTTGTGATGTTAAATGGTTGTGCAATAATCATTTGCAACACAGGACGACGGAAATATTTTTCCACCGGTGTTTCGTTAACGATGATTTTGCCCGAACCTGGAACCAAATAAACACGTGCAATGGAATCTTTACGTTTCCCGGTTGCATATGTTGCGCCTGTCAATTTTGTGGCGGCTGTGTTTGATTTTGCCGCGGCGGTTTTCTTTGCTGGGGCTTCTTTTTTAACAGTTTTTGTCGCAGTGGTTTTTGCACTGGCGGCCTTGGTTGCGGTTGCTTTCTTTGCAGTTGCCGCTGTTTTCTTAGCTTCTGCCATTATTCACCCCTTTTATTTTTGCGGTTCAGTGATGCAAAATCGATAACAATTGGATTTTGCGCGGCGTGTTTGTGTTCTGCACCAGCATAAACATGCAGTTTTGTCAAACGTTGGTTTGCCAATGCGACTGCTGTGCGACGACCCATCATGCGTTTAACAGCATTTGTGACCAATTTTTCTGGTTTTTCATCGCGCATTTGACCCAATGTGCGTTCTTTGGTTGAACCAGTCCACAATGAATGCCAAAAGAATTTTGTCTTTTCGGCTTTGTGACCAGACATTGCAATCTTGTTTGCATTGATAATGATAACATGATCACCGCAATCCATGTTTGGTGTCCATGTTGGCTTGTTCTTGCCACGCAAGATGTTCGCGGTAAATACCGCCAAACGACCCAACGTGCAATCAGTTGCGTCAATCAAATACCATTTGGCATCTAATTCGCACTTTTTTAACGATTTTGTCGTTGCCATTGTTGTTTTACCTTTGTTTTGTTATTTTGAACGCACGCATTATGCACGAACCCCGCGCAAAAGTCAAGAAAAATCAATACGGTATTATTATACCGCACAAAACAAAAATAAAAACACCGTCGGGTGACGGTGTCTTTGTGCCGATTACATTTCGCGTGGAATCTTTAAGCCCATCAGGTCGATTGCTGTTGCCAATGTGTCGCGGGCAATTTGCACAATGTGGATACGCCCTGCCCGTGTTGCATCGTCAACATCATCACGCATAATTGGGCAATTGTGATAAAATGTGTTTATCAATTGGCATAAATCATACGCATAGTTCGCAACCATATCTGTCGCACGGTTATCAAACGCCGACATAATCATACGGTCAAAGTCCATAAT
>CAMOCR010000045.1 GCA_946611025.1 uncultured Alphaproteobacteria bacterium
TATCATGCGCAACAATTAAAAAATAAAACGGTTAATATCGACAGTTTGATTAACCAACACATTCATTAAAATTTTGCCCCGCATCCGCGGGGCTTTTATTTTGCATATTGTGTTTGACAAGTGGGATTTGTTTGCTACTGTGTTTGTCAACCGAAGGTAAATAAAATGGCAAAGTCAAAGATTGTCGCGCACTATGTTGTGCCAACATATAATTTGTTTGGAAATATTGCCCAGACACATATTATCAGGGCTGATTATTATGGTGAAATGGTTGATATTGATGTGTGGTTGGCGCATGCAACATTGGGTGACGAAGAACATTCGGTGTTGTCGTCTTTTATTGCCCAGCGTTCGTTGTGTGAATTGCAACGTAGTTTTTCACATAATCAAACACAACGCACAATGGCCAGTCGCGATATAAGATTTATTGACAATATTACAATGATGTTGAAAAAACCAGAATTCAAATGCACCGCGGATAAAGCATTAGAAAATGTCTTGGTGAGATATCTGGATAAAATGAACGCTATTTATAATTTAAAACAGGCGACATTAGTTGCAGGAATAATGAAATAGCGTGTCAAATCCCGAAAAATTTGCTGGCGGTTTCGCCGATTAAAAATGCCGCGATTGATACAATTGTACAAATTCCCAACATTTCGCCAAAATGCCGCCAAAAACCGCGACTGCGGTAAAAATGCAGGTTAAACCCGAAAATTATTAAAACCGCCATTGCAAATACTGCACATACCGCCGCTGCACGATTTGCAATCACGAAAAATGGCAATATCAACAGCACACATGTAATCATATATGCCAAAAATGTGTGGATTGCCGCCCCAAATGCATCGCGCCGGCCGTTTGCGCGTACCGCCAGATAATTTGCCGCACCCATAGAAAGTGATGCGGAAATAGATGAAATTATACAGGAAATCACAATAATATTGGTTTGGACAGATGCAAAAAACAGCCCCGCAATCAATCCAGTCAGCGATACGATTGCGTCATGCATTCCCAAAATAATTGCGCCAGTGCGATAATTTGCCATAACGATATATATTATCGCATTTTTATGCATTCGCGACAAGTATATTTTCCGTAAAAAAACCGTCCATTTGGACGGTTTTTTTTATTTTGTTTTTGTGTTTAATTTAGAGCGCATCCATTGGGCAATGTCCTGGAAAAAGGTCAATTCAACCGGACGCGGAACATATGTTTTCGAATTCAAATCGTACAAAAACTTTTTAGAAATCAACGCGTTTGCTTTTTCAAAAAAGCCATTTGTGTTCATGTCATGAACATCAACATAAAATTCATAATCGCCATATGAAACATATAATTGTTCGTCGGCATCACGGCGTGTTGGAATAATGTGTTTAACAACAAAAGGTGTTTGTTGATGTTTGCCTTCGATTTTACTGAATTTTTCCAGCCCCGGTTCCGCGGTATATTGGGCGGTTGGATTTTTCAAAACATCAATAATGCTGTCCAAGACACGACGCAGAAATTTTGGTGCTTCGGTTGGGGCGATTCGGTATTTTTTTTGCATGTTAAACCTCTTTGTTTGATGTTATCCTAGCAAACAAAAACACGATTGCAAGAAAAAAATAGACAAAAATTACACAAAGTCAATTTTATTGACACAAATTTATCTGTTTGCCAATATTTTTGTTGATATTCTAAAAATATGGTCTAAGATGCAGATATGCAGAGAGGGTAGGCACAAAAAAGGTAAATAAAATGAAGAAAATTTTTGCTCTGTCCATTGTGGGCATTATGGCGACGGTTGCTGCAAACGCAGAATATGTCGAATTGCATACAACAAACTGTGATATGGATGCAATGCGTGCCGAATTGAATCGTGCGGTTGCAAATCATCATGCGGTTATCACAAAAATCGTTTGTGACCAAACGGTTGAAGTCGCAGAACCAGTCGTGGTTGCAGACGATGCGCCATGTGGCGAACCATATGAAGAAGTTGTAAATCGTGAATATTTTGTTCGCGAAACCGTACAACAATATCAACCAGTTGTACACTATGAACCGGCGGGTACATATACAACCGTTCGTTCAGTGTGCGGCGATACGGGTTGCTAAAGATTTTGCCAGACGAAAAAATATTTTATTTAATTGGCGGTCCCAACGGCAGTGGTAAAACCACGCTGGTTCAGCAGATTATCAAAGGTAAAAATATCGAAGTTTTAGATTTGGATAATATTGCTGCGACCAGAAATGTGTCCAGTATCACAGCCGCCCGCCAATTGTTAAACAATGATTTACCCCGCGTGTTAAATGCGGGGCAGTCGTTTGTGTTAGAATCGACGTTGTCCGGAACATACGATGCGCGTATTATCAAGATGGCGCGTGATTTGGAATACCGTATTATATTCGTTTTTGCGTTTTTATCATCGGTTGAACAAAATATCGAACGCGTTGCCCAACGCGTTATGTTGGGGGGGCATGATGTTGATGCCGACATTATTCGCCGCAGATATGAAAAATCATTACATAATTTTCACAAAATTGTACCAATGGTTGATAAATGGTTGGTGTTCTATAACGGCGAAAGCGGTAAATCATACCAGATTGCCAGTGGTTCCAACCTGGAAATGTATATTGAAAATGTTGAATATTATAATCTGTTCCAGAGCAGATGTTTAGAAGCTATTGCAAATCGCTTGGCGCATTTGGCACAAATTGGTGCCAGCCAGGCACGCATTGATGCAGAACACGCTGGCATTATGGTACCATCGGTTGCGCTGGCCCAGATGATGAAATCAAAACAGAAATAATTATTTTATTGGTTTTGCGGTTTTTTACACTTGCATTTAATCTGTATTTTTTTACAATCATTGCGCTTTATATTTTTTAGTTTACAAAGGAGAACACATGAGCAACAAATGGGTATATACATTTGGTAATGGTGCCGCCGAAGGTCGCGCAGACATGCGTAATCTGTTGGGGGGCAAGGGTGCCAATTTGGCTGAAATGAATTTGGTGGGGCTGCCGGTGCCGGCGGGCTTTACCGTTACAACAGATGTTTGTACATATTACTATGATCACAATCAAACATATCCATCTGATTTGATGGACCAGGTGCATGCCGGTATCGCACATATCGAAAGCATTATGGGTAAAAAATTTGCAGATATGAACAATCCGTTATTGGTGTCGGTGCGTTCTGGGGCGCGCGTTTCAATGCCGGGCATGATGGACACGGTTTTGAATTTGGGTTTGAACGATGAAACAGTCAAAGCATTGGCAAAATCTGCAAACAATGAACGTTTTGCATATGATTCATATCGCCGCTTTATCATGATGTTTAGTGATGTTGTGTTGGGTGCAGATATCGATTTGTTCGAACACACACTGGAACGCATGAAGGAAGACAAGGGATATAAAGTTGACACCGAACTGACCGCTGATGATTTGAAAGAATTGGTTGAAAAGTTCAAAGAAATTGGTGTCAAAATTGGCAAGGTTTTCCCACAAGATCCATGGGAACAATTGAAATTGGGTATTGGTGCCGTGTTCGGTTCGTGGATGAGCAAAAAGGCCATCACATATCGTAAATTGAACAATATTCCAGGCGATTGGGGTACCGCAGTGAATGTCCAGGCGATGGTGTTTGGTAATTCGGGCGATGACAGTGCAACCGGTGTATGTTTCAGCCGTGACCCAGCAACCGGTGAAAACAAATACTATGGTGAATATTTGATTAACGCCCAAGGCGAAGACGTTGTTGCTGGTATTCGTACACCACAACCAATGAGCAAGGATAACAGTGGTCGCGTATCGCTGGAAGAATCAATGCCAGAAGTTTATAAACAACTGTGCGATGTTCGTGAAAAATTGGAAAAGCATTACAAAGACATGCAAGACATGGAATTCACAATCGAACACGGGAAATTGTGGATGTTGCAATGCCGCAATGGTAAACGTACCGCAGCGGCGGCTGTTCGTATGGCGGTTGAAATGGTCGAAGAAGGCTTGTTGACCAAAGAAGAAGCGATTCTGCGCGTTGGTGCCGATCAATTGAACCATTTGTTGCACCCAATGTTGGATCCAAAGGCCGAAAAGAAGGTTATTGCAACGGGTCTGCCGGCATCCCCAGGTGCCGCCGTTGGCCAAGCCGTGTTTAATGCCGAAGATGCAGAAAAATGGGCTGCCGAAGGTAAGAAAGTTATGCTTATCCGCGTTGAAACATCACCCGAAGACATTGCCGGTATGAACGCCGCCCAAGGTGTTATTACCGCACGTGGTGGTATGACATCGCACGCCGCCGTGGTTGCACGTGGTATGGGTACACCATGCGTATCGGGTTCACCAGATATCAAAATTGATTATGATACCAAGACATTGAAAACAACATCTGGCGCGGTTATCCACGAAGGTGATTGGGTTTCAATCGATGGTGCACGTGGTGAAATTATCGAAGGTCAAGTTCCAACCGTATCTGTGGAAATGACTGGTAATTTTGGTACACTGATGAAATGGGTTGATGAAATCAAGACATTGACAGTCAAGGCAAATGCCGAAACACCAAAAGATGCAAAACAAGCACGTGACTTTGGTGCCGAAGGTATTGGTCTGGCGCGTACAGAACACATGTTCTTTGACCCGAGCCGTATTCAAGATATGCGCGAAATGATTTTGGCAGACAATGTCGAAGGTCGCCGCGCAGCATTGGCAAAATTGTTGCCATATCAAAAAGCGGACTTTGTCGAACTGTTCAAGATTATGGATGGTCTGCCGGTCACAATTCGTTTGATTGACCCACCATTACATGAATTCTTGCCACACACCGAAGAAGATATTGCAGCATTGGCGGCACATATCGGTAAGTCGGTTGAATTTGTGAAACAACGCAGCGAAGCATTGAAAGAACAAAATCCAATGTTGGGTCATCGTGGTTGCCGTTTGGCGATTACATACCCAGAAATTTGCGAAATGCAGACACGCGCTATTCTGTCGGCGGCATTGGAATGCAAAAATGCTGGTGTGACGGTTAAACCAGAAATCGAAGTGCCATTGGTTGGTTCGAAAAAAGAAGTCGATATTGTCAAAGCCGTTATTGATGCAACAGCGGAAAGTTTGTTCGCAGAAACCGGCGACAGCATCGAATATTCGGTTGGTTCCATGATTGAATTGCCACGCGCCGCATTGCTGGCAAATGAAATTGCGGAATCTTGCGAATTCTTTGAATTCGGTACAAACGATTTGACACAAACCACATTGGGAATGAGCCGTGATGACACAGGCAAAATCTTGGACGAATATCGCGCACGCGGTGTTTATGTCGCAGACCCGTTCGCGTCAGTCGACCAATTGGGTGTTGGTTTGTTGATTAAAGACGCCGTTGCCAAGGCCCGCGCGACCAAGGGTGAAAATATCCACTTGGGTGTGTGTGGTGAACATGGTGGCGATCCAGAATCAATCGAATTCTTCCATAAATGCGGATTCAATTCTGTATCGTGCAGTCCGTTCCGCGTGCCAATTGCACGCCTGGCGGCAGCGCAAGCGGCGGTTAAATACCCACGCAACAAATAATAAAAAACGCCCGTTTGGGCGTTTTT
>CAMOCR010000046.1 GCA_946611025.1 uncultured Alphaproteobacteria bacterium
ACCACCAATTTTCGTTATTGCGCGCGTAGCGCACAATTAAGAAAATTGAGTGTCTCGGCGGTTGCAACGCAACCGACGGACGATAAAACAAAAGCCGTAAATGGCACAGGGTATGGCGGGTGTAGCTCAGTTGGTTAGAGCACTGGTTTGTGGTACCAGGTGTCGCCAGTTCGAATCTGGTCACCCGCCCCATTAAATTAAAAAATGGACCGTTTGGTCCATTTTTTAATTTAACTAAGTCGTGTGACCAGATTACAGAAATGGCAGACCGCCAGTTCGACTACGAGTAAAAGAGCCAAGCATAGCGCAGGCGATTTGTTAGGAGTGCCGCGCAGTCACGGCACACAAAGTGTGACGGACGAGCGAATACGAGAATACACAATTAGAAAAATTTTAAAAAATTGAAGTTTACGAAATTTTTTTAATTTTTATTATTGTGTATCGAGGAAAAGGTCACCCGCCCCATAAAATTTAGCTCCACCGAAATGGTGGGTTTTTTTATCTCTGTTTTATGCGTGAAAAAATCTTGGTGAAAAGTGATTTCTTGTCTGGGCGCACGATATTATAATACGCGATGCCTTGGCGGGTTATTGCATATGTTTCGCCATCGCGCGTGTATCCTGTTTTCACCATGCCCAGAACTTTCAATCCGTCAATAATGTCGTTTTTCCCCAATTTTTCCAAATCGCGCATGTATCCGTATTTGTGTGTCGTTAAATATTCTAATACCGATATAATTTCATTATCCAATTGTTCGATTGTCATTTTTATTTCCATTTTTTGTTCAATATGTCGCCCGATTTGATGTATTCGGGGGTGTCGCGTTTTAATTTCTTGCGTGCGCGCTTGGCGTACTTTGTTGCGTTTGATTCATTGTTGTTCATGGCGTAATATTCCGCCATTGCCCAATCGGCACGACCGTCATCCGCATCAAATGTTTTTGCCAATACCCAATACGCCAATGGCGTTGGTTCAACCAAAATTGCGGTGCGTGCCAATTCTGCCGCGCGTGTTTTGTCATTTGGTTTATTCCGTTCGGTCAAAACCAATGCCAACGCGGTTTGAATCTGGGGTGCGTCGGGCAATAATTCCAATGATTTTTCATAGGCAACAATACTGTCGTCATAATGCCCAAACTGGAATTCTATATCCCCCAGCAATTCGTAAAAATAGGGCGATTTTGGATTGCGCGTAATCAGTGTCTGTACGCCCGCCCGTGCCGCATCCAGATTTCCGCCCCGCATGTTTGCAATTGCGCGCGCATAAATGGCGGCATCGTTTTTGTCGGCATATGGGTACATTGTCAAAACCCGTGCCGATGTTTCCAGATAACCAATCAATTTTGCCCGCACCAATTCATATTCGGCGTTTTGTTTTGCAATTTGTTTTTTGTCTTGTTTTTTTATTTTTGTGTTGGCGATTTTTTCGCGCGCATTTTTCAATCGTTCGGCTGTCAGTGGGTGATTTACCCGATTTGGATTTACGCGCGACTCAAATGCTGCCGACATTTCACGCATCTGTTCAAAAACATCAATAAATGCGTTTGGGTCCAGACCCGCCCGCGCCATTAAATCAACACCCATGTCATCGGCAATGCGTTCTTCGTCGCGCGAAAACGCCAACATTGATTGTTGCGCAACGCCACCCGCGCCCGCCAAGACACCCGCGCCAAGACTGGGGTTGCCGCCTGCAACCATAAGTCCAACCCCCAGCGCCTGAATCGCCAATGCGCGTTTCATTTCCGCCGCCATTCGTGCCGACATTTGCGCCATGTGACCACCGATTGTGTGCCCCAATTCGTGCGCCACAACCGCCTGTAATGCCGATGGCGATTTTATTTGCTGTAATAAACCGGTATAGATATACACATCTTCGCCACCCATGACAAACGCGTTAAAATCATCATCGTCAACAATATGCACGCGCAGACGACCATCGGGTATATCTGCCGCTGCTGCCAATGGCGTAATCAATTGCGTAAGCAATTTTTCCGCCTCTGTATCATTTATAATTGATACCGCATGCGCCGGCACGGCAAAAAACACGGCAACAAAAATCGCAATAATTTTACGCACCGACATTTACCCCACAATCAAATATATACATTAAATCATGCGTAAACGCATCAATTTCATTGTCGCGTGCCGCCCCAGATGCCAACCGGAACAGGTCGCGATGTTCGCGATAATCAACAAAGTGATATTGTATCCATCCCGACTGTTTCGTACCCAATAATTCGCCAACCCCGCGCATCATTAAATCTTGTTCGGCGATTGCAAAGCCGTCATCGGTTTCGCACAAGACGTTCAAACGCTTTAATCCGTCATTTGATATGTTATCGCCATAAATTAAAACACAATACGATTGTGTGTTGCCGCGCCCGACACGACCGCGCAACTGATGCAGTGCCGCCAAACCGAACCGTTCGGCGTTTTCAATTACGATGATTGTTGCGCGCGGGACATCAATGCCAACCTCAATAACCGTTGTTGCGACCAATATATTCATGCCCGAATTATCATCGGCAAATTTTTGCATGGTGGCATCGCGGTCTTTTTTATCCATTTGCCCATGAACCAGACCGACATTTGAAAACACCTGCTTCAACGCGTCAAACCGTGTTTGCACCGCCGTCATATCGGTTGTGTCTGATTCATCCACCAATGGACAGACCCAGAACACCTTGGCACCAGAATCGATTTGTGGTTTAATGTGTGCAATCAAATCGCCTACGCGCGCCATTGGCAACTTGGTCGTTTTAATGGGTTTGCGGCCTGCGGGCTTTTCATTTATAATCGAAACATCCATATCGCCATAGATTGTCATAGACAATGTTCGTGGAATCGGTGTTGCCGACAATGCCAAAATGTCGGGATTTGTGCCCTTGGTGCGTAATGCTTCGCGTTGGGTGACGCCAAAGCGATGCTGTTCATCAATTATAACCAATCCCAAATCGCGATATTCGACATCGGTGGAAAACAGCGCGTGCGTCCCCACAACCAACCGTGTGCGCCCCGACCGCAATGATATTAATTTCTCTTTGCGTGCGGTGCCTTTATCCCGACCGGTTAAGATATCGCATACAATGCCGATTTTGTCGCACATGGGTTTTAGTTTTGCAAAATGTTGCATCGCCAATGTGTCGGTCGGTGCCAACAATGCCGTCTGGGCGCCGGTTTCAGCCATTTTAATTGCCGCCGCCAACGCAACGATTGTTTTGCCCGAACCGACATCCCCCTGGACCAGGCGCATCATTGGGGTATCTGCCGCCATGTCGGCAAAGATTTCATTTATTGTGCGGTTTTGTGCGCCGGTCAATTCAAACGGCAACGCGGCACGGAATTTATCCATCAAATCATACTTTTTGGGGCGAACGGTACGGCGGTTCGCCGCATCATCGCGGTGGCGGCGACTGATAACAATTGCCGATTGGTGCGCCAACAATTCCCAATATGCCAATTTCGCAATATATGTTGCGTTTGGCGTTAAATCATCGGGTGACGATGCAAAATGCACATGGCGCAGCGCATCGAAAAATTCACGCGTTTTATCATCGGCGCCATTTAATTTTTCGGGCAGGGCGACAAAAATCTGGTCGCGAACATTTGAAAATATTTTCTGGGTCAATCCCGCGCCCGATGGATAAATCGCCTGGTTCAATGGAATTTTGTCGGCGTTTTGCATTTCTTCGATAAAGTCGGGATGGTTGATTGTTGGCCGTCCCGCCGACATTTCGATTTTTCCGCTGACAATGCGCCACGCGCCAATGGGCAACTTTTTCAGCCAATAATCTAAATATGACGAATTAAAGAATTGAATCGCGACCGGCTGACCCGTTTTGTCGGCACATGTAATCACGGTCGGGCGACGACGCCCACGACCAAAATTACCGCCGGCCCGATGTGATTTTACCAATAACGGAATTGTAATTGTGTCGCCGTGGGTTGCATCCATCACATGTTCGGTTATACCGCGGTTGCGCACGGTGTATGGTGTGTGCAACAGAAAGTCCAACACGCGCCGCCCACCCAGCAAATCACAAAAACGCGCCGCCAACACCGGTCCCACCCCGCGAATAAATTGCAGGTCTGTATTCAAAAAATCATATAATTCTTGCTTCATATAACTAAAATTTAGCCAATTTTGTGCATTTGTTCAATAAAAAAACACACCGCCCATTTGGGCGGTGGTTTTAATTATCCAACCAATTTTTGCCAAATTGTTTTCTTTTTAGCAGGTTGTTTCCGTTTACGACGCGGTGCGTTCATGGTTGTCTTTTTCGCATCCACGTGCTGTGCGTTTTTCTTTTTCGCATCGGTTGATGGGGCATAAGCCATCAACAATTCGTCAGTTTTGTTTTGTTCGGGGGCGACACGTTGAATCGAATATTGATCGATGTTCATCATGCTGTCGTCACCAACAATGACGATTTCTGTTTCGAATTCGCGTTCCATTGCCGCCAATTCGGCGCGTTTGTTGTTCAGCAAATAAATCGCGACATCGGTTGGAACCGTCATAATGATTTTCTGGGCAGATTTTGCCAGTAATTTTTCCTGTAAATGACGGAACATGATAATCGCCGCGGTTTGAATAGACGGCACAACACCCGCACCCATACAGTGTGGACATGCAATGTACGATGATTCAATGAAACTGCTGCGCAGACGTTGACGCGACAACATCAAAACCCCAAATGCGTTGATTTTTGCAACCTGGGTACGTGCGCGGTCGCGTTTCATGACTTCGCGCATTTTCATTTCCAATTTGCGATTGTTGCGTTCTTCTTCCATATCGATAAAGTCAATTGCAACAATACCCGCCAAATCGCGCAAACGCAATTGCAGGGCGATTTCTTCGGCGGCCTCCAGATTGGTATTCAATGCCGTTTGTTCGATGTCTTTTTCTTTAATCGCGCGGGATGAATTGACATCGATTGTCACCATTGCTTCGGTTTGGTTAATAACAATTGAACCGCCCGATGGCAACACAACATATGGGCCGTGCAACCCTTCCAGTTGTTTTTCAACGCCCGCCTTGACCATGATTGGAACCGCAACATCGCTGTATTTAACCAACTGTTTACGTGGTGCGCGACCATATAATTGTTGGAAATATGTTTTTGCAGCATCAAACGCTTCGTCACCTTGGATGGTTAAAATATCTTCTTTGTCGGACAAGAAATCACGCACAACGCGGCGCAGCAGTGAATCTTCGGTATGAATTGTCACCGGTGCGACCGATTCCAGTGTCGTTTTGCGGATGTCGTTCCACAAATTCACCAGATAATCATAGTCCGCGGCAATATCTTCGGGTTTGGCATCCATGGCGGCGGTACGCAAGACAACCGTCATGCCCTTTGGAATCTTTAATGCATGTAAAATTTCACGCAAACGGGCGCGTTCGGCCTTGTCCGAAATCTTTTTCGAAATACCATAACTGTTGCGTTTGCGGGAATTTGGCATCAAAACCGCGAAACGACCCGCCAA
>CAMOCR010000047.1 GCA_946611025.1 uncultured Alphaproteobacteria bacterium
ATAACATCTTCGATTGTGTCTGCTGGTTCCGATAATGCCGCCGCCAAATTGTCAATTCCAACCGGCCCACCGGCATAGTGTTTCACAATTGTCATCATATATTCACGGTCAATTTCATCCAAACCGCGTGCGTCAACGTGTAACTGGAACAGGGCGGTTTTTACCGTGTCTGCGGTGATGCGCGGTGCATGTGTTGCCGCCGCAAAATCACGTGCGCGTTTCAACAACCGGTTCGCAATACGCGGTGTGCCACGCGAACTGGTCGCCAATGCCAATGCCGCATCATCATCAATATCGGTGTTCAAAATATTCGCACTGCGTTTAATAATCTTTGCCAAATCATCGGGCGAATAAAATGTCAAACGCAAATCGATTCCAAATCGGTCACGCAATGGGTTTGACAACAACCCCGTACGCGTTGTCGCACCAACCAATGTAAACGGTGGCAGGTCAATACGCACGCTTTTCGCAGATGGCCCTTCGCCCAACATGATGTCCAATTTGAAATCTTCCATGGCGGAATACAAAACTTCTTCAATCGCAGTTGGCAAACGGTGAATTTCATCGATAAACAACACATCCATCGGTTCCAGTGCCGTCAAAATTGCCGCCAAATCACCTTGCTTGGTCAACATGGGCGCCGCGGTTGTGCGGAAATTTGTTCCCAATTCATTTGCAACAATATGCGCCAATGTGGTTTTGCCCAACCCCGGCGGACCATAAAGCAAAACATGATCCATCGCCTCGCCGCGTGATTTCGCGCCCGAAATAAACACCGACAGGTTTTGTTTCAGGCTTTCGTGACCAATAAAATCACCCAGCGTTTTTGGGCGAATTGTTGCCGCCATTTCATCTGGAATTGTTGGGTCTAAAAATCGTTCATTTTGATTCATGTTATAACAACTTGTCTTCTGCGTTTTCGCGGCCAACATACGCCTTTAAATCATTGTACATTTGGCGCAAATCCGCGGGTTGTGAATATTCTGCATCGGCATTTTTGACGCGAATTGTTTCCAGGTTTATTTGTGCCTGTTTCTTTAAAATCTGGGTCAAGTGTACCGAAAACGCCTTGGCATCTTCGCTTTCCGCCGCACCCTGAAGCAACAATCCGCGGTTGGGGCGGGGCGACAAAAACGCATAGTCCGAAATCGATGCATCGGGCGACACCAGTGCGAAACCCGAAACTTCGGGGCGGCGCATCATTGCCTGAAGCACATACCACGCACCCAAACCATGTCCCGCCAGCCAGATTTTATCGCTGTCTTCATTTTTATTTTGTATCCAATCGATAACTGTCGCGATGTCCAGCATATTTTCAGATGTTGTCCCCAATGACCCTTCGGAATCATTGACACCACGATAATTAAAGCGCACAACCGAAAAGCCAATGTCCATAAACGCACGAAACATTGCATATGAAACACGGTCGTTCATGTGATGCTTTTGCCGTGGATTTCCCGACAACACAACCGCCAATGGTGCCGCCGGTGTTTCAGATTTATGATATACAGCGTGCAATTTGCCCGCTTCGCCAGTAATAATAATGTCAACCATTTTTCTTGCCTTTCGATATTTCTGTTATGTGTAATTTATAGAACAAACAATATACAATTTTCAATAAAAATATTTTTGCTTTGACACGGGCGCCCCAATTGTTTTAAGATTTAACAGAGAGATAAAAGGGTTTGCCATGTCCAAACTAGGTTTTTTGTCGGTTTTGTCGGCTTTGTGCGCGATAAACGCATATGCAGATAACGCCATTGTGTATGATAATTTTCAAACAATTTACACCGAAACACCGGTGCAATCGTACTATGCATATCCAGATGACCCGAATTTTATTCCGGAAACTGAATTTATGCAACGCGCAGACAGTTTGAATTACGACCAAAATATCATTGATGCGCGTGAAGCAGAAGTTGCCGCACATCCCGGTGTGACATTTGCCGACCGCCCGATGATTATTTGCCGCAATTTCGGTTGCACGAAATTAAATGACCGTATTACGCGCACATTTTTATTTAACAGTTTGGCAAACATGTTCATGATGAACGCACATTCACGTGTGTATATCTGTGAAGCGGACCCATTTTCACGTGATTGCTTGCAATCGGGTATTTCATTCCCCGTGCGCAGCGGCATTGCCAACGCGTTGGTCAAAATACCTAAGGCAACCATATCCCAAGTCAATGTTTCAACAGGTCTGTCCAAGGCAACGGTTGGCATGACATATGAATTCTTGGTGAACGGGGTTGCACGCACATGCGAACCAACAATGATGGATATCGTTGTTCCAATCAATTCCCAGGCAACATTGTCAAACCGTGAATTTTCATGCAACATGACCAGTGATGGCCGCAGCAATGTTTCGCTATTGGTCAGTATTGACTATATCGATTTAGACTATGGCATCATGGGCGGTTATTATTCATTGGGAATGCAGGGGCCAACGACCGGTGGTGGCACGGGCTATGCATTGTTCAAGACCGAATTTACAACCGGTGGCATGCAATTCCGCGCGGCGATAAATGACGAAGACGACATGGCGGGTGCAAACAATGCCATGCGCACGATTCAGCCGGGCGAATATGCGGTTGAACCATTAAAGAAATAATTGTGGCCGTGTACATGGCGGGTGTGCCATGTCCGCTGCTGCGATGCGGGGCCATATAATAATGAACAAAACAATTCTTGTTGTTGATGATGACGAAGTGTTAAACCACGCAATCGCGCGCGGTTTGCGCAATGAAAATTTCAATGTGGTTTCTGCGACATCTGCCGAAGACGCAACCGAAATATTGGCACGAATTCGGGTTGATGGAATTGTTCTGGACCGCATGATGACGGGCATGGACGGATTAACATTTTTGCAAGACTTACGCGCCGGTGGTGATATGACGCCGGTTTTAATGCTGACCGCGATGACGGGCGCGGAAAACGCCATTGCGGGTTTGTCGGGCGGGGCGAACGATTATCTGGGTAAGCCGTTTCAGTTGCGCGAATTGGTTTTGCGATTAAACAATATCGTAAAAGACACGGCGGTTTCTGGGGAAATGCCACGCGGACTGATATTTGCAGACAATGAATTTTTTGTCGGCACAACCCCCGAAAATGCACAAATTTTAATGTTATCGGGCGAAGAAAAAAAATTATTACAACATTTAACATCGCCAGTTGGCAATATTGCGCCGGCATCGCCCATGGTTGCAAAACGCTTGCGCATGAAATTAAATGGTGTATTATCAAATCTGGATATAATAACCGTCCGCGGTCACGGGTATAAACTGGTCGACCAAACGACGTACAACAAATAAATGGTGACGAATATGAAATTGATGCCACGCAGTTTTTTAGCCCGCACAGTTTTGCTGATTCTGGTGCCGTTGGTTGTTGCGCTAACCATTGTTGCAAATGTGTTCTTTGACAATCACTGGGACCGTGTACATGCGACATTGGCGCGTTCGTTGGCGGGCGAAATTGCAACGATGATGAAATTTATTGATGCGGGCGATAATGACGCATTGAAGACAATGGCAAATGGTGTTGGTATAAATGTTTCCGTACACGAAACACTGAAACGTCCAAAACACGATGATAATCACGCAATGATTGCGGGGCCGTTGTCATCACAATTACGCAGTAAATTAGACAAGCGTGCCAGTATCTATATCGACCGCGGCAAACGATTGGTCTTTATCGATGTTCCGACAAACGATGGAAAAATTGTCACATTTGGGACATCAATGCACCGTATCTATTCAACCAGTACCGAAGTATTTTTAATCTGGCTGTTTGGGTCGTTGTTGATTGTTGGCGTTTTAATCACACCATTTATATTGGCACACACGCGCAGCATCCGCCGCATTGCCAAGGCGGCAAATCGCTTTGGTCGTGGTCTGGACGCACCGGGTTTCGAACCATCTGGGTCGCGTGAAATTCGCGAAGCGGCATCGGCGATGATTACCATGAAGGAACGCCTGAATCGGTACAACCGCACACGCACCGACATGTTAAACGCGGTCAGCCATGATTTGAAATCCCCACTTGCCCGGATGCGCATTGCCGTTGAAACCGGTGATGCGAAACCCGCCGATTTGTTGCGCGACATTGACCGCATGACCGAAATGGTAAATGGATATCTGGCGTTTGCGCGTGGCGAAATGCCCGAAATTGAACAGGTGACCGAATTGCCATCTATGCTGATTCGTACCGCGCGCGATGCCGCACCAGACAAGAAAATTATCACCAATTTCCCCGATGCGCCGGCGCAATTTTATGCACGACCAATGGCGTTGGCACGCGCATTTGCGAATATTATTGAAAACGCGGCGCGCTATGCAAAAACAACAATTAAAATTACCGAAGTTGACACCGATGAAAATGTTGAAATCATTATCGAAGATGATGGCCCCGGTATCCCAGACGATAAAAAAGCAGACGCATTACGCCCATTTGTGCGTCTGGACGATGCGCGTGGTGCGAACACCGGCGGCACGGGGTTGGGTCTGTCAATTGCCAAGACGTCAATCGAAAATCACGGTGGTCAAATATTCTTGGAAAACAGCGATTTGGGCGGTCTGCGCGTACGTGTTGTATTGCCAATGTAATTTTGTGGGGTTATAAAAATGAATTTATATAAATATGTATCTGGTAAAATAAACGAAAAATTGGGTGCAACAGTAAATCTGGAAACGCCGCGCAATCGCGAATTTGGCGATTTTTCAACAAATGTCGCAATGGTTATGGCAAAAAGCATGGGCAAAAACCCACGCGAACTGGCGGGCGATTATGTCGCAAAATTGGCAGAACTGGATTTTGTGGCCGACGCATCGGTCGCGGGACCGGGTTTTATCAACATTAAATTGCGCGATGATTTTATTTGGCAAAACGCCACCGCCCCAGAACAAATTGCCGCTGATAAGCCAATGGTTATTGACATGGACTATGGCGCATATAATGTTGCAAAATCGTTGCACATTGGACATTTGCGTACATCTATCGTTGGCGACACATTAAACCGCATTGCGCGTTTTGTTGGGCATAAAACGATTTCATATAATCACCTGGGCGATTGGGGGCGTTCCATGGGCATGGTTATTGCATGGATAAAACGCATCCATCCCGATTGGCCATTTTTTAGTGATAATTTTGATGCATCTGCAGACTATTCATCATATGCAATGCCGGTCGCAGAATTGGATACATACTATCCCGCCGCCGCGGCGTTGGCCAAGACCGACCCAGAATTTATGGAACTGGCGCAAAATATAACCGCTGATTTGCAAAAGGGGCACGCGGGCTATAACGCGCTGTATAATGTGTTTATACCGGTGTCGCTTGCCGCGATGGATAAAATTATTGCCGAATTAAACATGTTGCCATTTGACAGAAATCTGGG
>CAMOCR010000048.1 GCA_946611025.1 uncultured Alphaproteobacteria bacterium
GCGCCGTGCTGCAACCGGCATCGAAGAAGAAGCGGACGGCGAAGAAGAAGCAACCGACTTGGTCTTGGATGATGCAAAAATGGCACAAATGGCGGCAAACGAACAGTTTATTTTGACCGTATCTGAAAACGGCTTTGGCAAACGCACATCGTCATATGAATATCGCATTACACACCGTGGTGGTTCGGGATTTGCAAATATCAAATTGGGTGGTAAAAATACCGCTGTTGCAGGTTCGTTCCCAGTGGATAATGACCACGATATTATGATGGTGACCGACGGTGGTAAAATTATTCGTACACCAGTTCGGGACGTTCGTATTGCAGGTCGCGCAACCGCGGGTGTGACGTTGTTCCGCACCGCTGAAAATGAAAAGGTTATGTCTGCAATTGCAATCGAACGCAATGATGACGAAGAAACCGATGATGTCGCACCAGCCACCGAACCAGTTGCAGAATAAAAAAGGAATGTGCCGATATGGACAGCGAATATTTTGTTTCTATAAATGAAGTTGCAAAACGGTTATCCATACCGGCGCACACTTTGCGATATTGGGAAAAACAATTCCCAACCGCAATTCGCCCAACAACTGGGGCGGGGGGGCGTCGGTATTATCGACCGGAAACGATTAAACGGCTGGAAACAATAAAATCTTTGCTGTATGACCGCGGTATGACAATTGCCGGTGTGAAAAAGATTTTACACAATGGCGAATTTGGCGATGCGTTGAACACAAATAAAACCGAAACGGTTGTGCGTACAGAACCGGTGACGGTTATAAAAAATGCAGATGCCGAATCAATTCGCGTTGCAATCGATTACTTGGAACAGGCAAAAAGTTTTCTGGAATAAAACGGGGGGAACATATGAAAAGAATAATTATGTGTGCGATGTTGTGCATCACACCACTTTGTGCAATGGCCCAAAATACAGCATATACAGAACCATTAAGTGTTGCGCCCGCCGTCGAAGAAAAATCACAATGGAAATATTATATTGCGGCAAACATTGGTGCCATTGCGTCCGAAGTTGAAATCAAAGATGATGAATTTTTTGATTTTGGTGCTGTGACCAATCTGGAATTTGGTGCAAAATATAATCATTGGCGTGTGGCGTTGGCGTGGCAAAATCGTGCCGAAGTTTCCGAACTGTTTCAAACATTGGCGGGTCATACGGTTTCAATTGGAAACAGTGCGCTGCGCGTAAATGGATATTATGATTTTGTGTCGGGCGAACACTTTACAATGTACATTGGTGCGGGTGTTGGTGGAAACCGATATGATTACACAATAAACAAACAATATAATAATATTAAAAAATCGCGCGATGGGGTATCGTTTATTGCGGGTGCCAATGCCGGTATGATTTTCAGTTTTTGGCATCTGGGCATCGACATCGGTTTTGCGGTTGATTACATATCGTATCCACAAATTGTCAGTTATGGTCCAACGATTGGTTTGCGGTATAATTTTTAATTGAAAAACACCGGCATCCGTCTTCGCTGCGCTATGCCGAGACAAGTTTGCCGGTGTTTTTTTAATAAACCAGAAAAAATAAATCACACCAAAATGGTGTGCTTTATTTTTGGCACTCCCAACGGGAATGTATATTCCCACGCATTAAAATGCGCGGGCCCCTTTCGGCTCGTAAATTAAAAACTGCGCAGGGCTTGTTTTTAATAACTTCGCGCACGAACCCACGGGTTCAATTCCTGGGACAACCAGAAAAAATAAATCACACCAAAATGGTGTGTTTTATTTTTGGCACTCCCAACGGGAATCGAACCCGTGTTATCGGAATGAGAATCCGGTGTCCTGACCGCTAGACGATGGGAGCGTTTGCGGATATTTTACACATATTATTGTTCTTTTCAATTGTTTTTCTTGCGCGAAATATTTCAATTTTGGTATAAATAAAGCATACAAAACCAAAAGGGGAAAATATGAAAAAATTATTATATGTTTTAATTGCAGTTATCGCCGTTGTGGCGGTTTGCTGGATGTTTACTGGTAAATCAAACGCAACGCAAAATAAAACACTGGTTGCGTATTTCAGTGCCACCGGCAATACCGCGGGTGTCGCGGAACGCTTGGCAAA
The DNA here is from genome assembly GCA_946611025.1 of uncultured Alphaproteobacteria bacterium. Classification (GTDB taxonomy): domain Bacteria; phylum Pseudomonadota; class Alphaproteobacteria; order Rs-D84; family Rs-D84; genus Enterousia. The sequence continues at coordinate 2,098 of CAMOCR010000048.1, forward strand.
TGCGATTGGTGCCGATTTGTTCGAAATTAAACCCGTTGCACTATACACGGGTGAAGATTTAGATTGGCATAATGATAAAAGCCGTTCGTCCGTTGAAATGGGCGACCGCAGCAGCCGTCCAGAAATTGCATCACGTGTGGAAGATATGGCGCAATATGATGTTGTGTTTGTTGGTTTCCCAATTTGGTGGGGACGTGAACCATCGGTTGTTGATACATTTATGGAATCGTATGATTTTAACGGTAAAACAATCGTTCCATTTGCCACATCCGGCAGCACCCCATCAACCGCCGAAGCCGCCGCATCCATGCGCACAATTGCACCAAATGCAAATATCTTGGATGGCAAACGTTTCCCAACCGATGTACCGGCTGATGAATTAAAGTCATGGGCAGCGGAATGGGTAAAATAAAAAACGGTGCGTTTTTATTAGGATAAACCGCCCATTTGGGCGGTTTATTTTTTGCGCTATTTTTGATATAATCAAATTTACACATGAAAAATACAATTGGATTAAATCTTGCCCAGGTTAAACAGAATCGCAAAAAATACGGGGAAAATATTATTCCGGAATCTGCGCCGAAATCGATGTTTGCGTTTTTTATTGATACATATCGCAACAAAATGAACATGATTTTGGTTGTTATGTTGGTTGTCTTTGGTGCGCTGGGGATGATTGGATATGGCGATATTACCGAAGTTATTGGTATTGGTTCGGTGTTGCTGGTAATCGGTATAATTGGCGCGATTACAAAAAGTCGGGCGCAAAAATATACACTAGATTTGAAACGGCGTATTGCAACACGTTTTTACAGTGTTGTGCGCAATGGTGCGGTGGCGCGCATAAATTCGCGCGACATTGTTGTTGGTGATATTGTTATTTTACAGACCGGTGAAATTATTCCCGCCGATGGATATATCACCCATGGTGCAATTGGTGTGAATAACGCGGTTTTGAATGGCGAAAATGTCGAAATTCAAAAACGCCCCGTAAAAAATTTCAAATATGTTTATCATCGTCCAACCGCCGATGATTATGTGGGGAAAAATTTATTATTCGCAGGCACAACGGTGCAAAGTGGCGAATGCCAAATGTGTGTGACGCATGTGGGGGTGAACACGGAAAACGCGCGGACATTGATTGCGGTGCGTGATATCGTGCCACCAAAAACAGATTTAGATATTAAACTGGATAATCTGGCAGATGGCATCAGCAAGTTTGGTTTTGTGTGTGCCGCGCTGATTGCGATTTTTCTAATTGCGAATAATGTATATGTTGCGGGCGGGGTATATCAGTATTTTAGTCAAGATTGGCATCTGTTATTAAATCAAATGATGCACATTATAACAATCGCCCTGACGATAATTGTTGCCGCTGTACCCGAAGGGTTGCCGTTCATTATCACAATTATAATCGCCCAGAACGCGCGAAAAATGATACGCAAAAATGTTCTGGCGAAAAATACACACAAAATACCCGAAGCCGGTAATATAAACATTTTGTGCACCGATAAAACCGGAACATTGACATATGGAAACATGGTGCCGGTGGGGTGTTATCTGGGGGATGGTACCCAGGTTGCCTTTGAACACACCAGTCCCGCCGGCGAAAAGACATTTAATAACATTGTATTAAATACCGGTGCAAAATTTGATGCCGCGGGGCGTATTATTGGCGGCACCACGACCCAGCGCGCATTGCTGACATTGGTAGATAAAAATGATGAATATATAAAAATTATGGCTGCAAACACAACTGTTTCCAAATTGCCATTTAACAGTAATAATAAATATTCGTCTGCGTGTGTCATGAACCGGCGCAAGTTATACACATACTTTACCGGTGCGCCGGAAATTGTGCTGCGCCATGTGAACCGCTATATAGACGCGCATGGCAAAATTCATATGATTGATAAAGCAACAATATCCCAAGTTATACACAAAAACGCGCGCGATGCAAAACGCATGTTGGCATTGGCATATTGCGATGGTAATTTCACAGATATAAATTCAAAACATAATTTGATTCTTAGTGCGCTGATCGCAATTCGTGACGAAGTGCGCCGTGAAGTGCCATCGGCGGTGCGTTCAATGCATAATGCCGGAATTCAGGTTATTATGATTACCGGCGATGGAATCGACACGGCACGCGCAATTGCGCGCGACACGGGAATCTTGCGCGATGATGACGATATTGCGATAACCGCCGCAGAATTGGATAAAATGACCGATGACGATGTAAAAAGTAAATTGCCGCACATTCGCACAATTGCGCGCGCGTTGCCGACAACAAAACTGCGTATCGTAAAATTAGCCCAAGAATTAAATCTGTCGATTGGTATGTGCGGCGATGGCACAAACGATGCGCCGGCGGTTAAACGCGCCGATGTGGGCTTTGTTATGGGGTCGGGAACCGATGTATGTAAAGAGGCCGCCGATATAATAATAACCGATGATAATTTTGTGTCGGTGGTCGATGCGGTGCTGTTTGGGCGAACATTTATGAAAAATATTAAAAAGTTTTTGATGTTTCAATTGCCGATAAACATTACGTTGGTGATAATTTGCCTGATGTATCCGGTGATGTCTGGGGTCGAAGCGTTGTTGGCAGTTCACATATTGATTATCAATATCGTTGTTGACAGTTTGAATTCATTGGCGTTCAGTGCCGAACCGGTACACGCCGAATATATGCACGATGCCGCCCCGCGCAAAGGGTCGCCATTGTTGGACAAACAGATGCGCGCAAATTTGGCGATAACGACATTGGTATTCGTTGCGTTTTTTGTGGTTGCAATGACACAATGGTTCAATGCCGCATTTGATAATTTACCCGATAAAAACATGTCGGCGCGGTTTGCGTTGTTGCTGTTTTTAGCGGTGGTAAATGGGTTCTGTGTTCGTACCGATGGGGTGCGATTGCTGCGCGGAATTGGCAAAAACCCAATGTTTATAGTAATTGCATGTATTATCATTGCGGGCGCGGTGTTATTCACCCAGTTTGGCGGACATATGTTTGGTGGTGCGGGCTTGGATGCGGTACAATGGGCAATTTTAGGCGCAATGGCGGTGTGTCTGGTGCCAATCGATATGTTGCGAAAAAAACTATTGCAAAAGCGATAAAGATTATTATAATTCGCTATGCTTTTGGGGTGTCGTCTAATGGTAGGACAAGAGATTTTGGTTCTCTTTATCATGGTTC
>CAMOCR010000049.1 GCA_946611025.1 uncultured Alphaproteobacteria bacterium
TGGTGCGACCAGGGGGACTTGAACCCCCAAGGATTTCTCCACAGCATCCTTAGTGCTGCGCGTGTACCAGTTTCGCCATGGTCGCAAAACTACCACTTTGCACCATGGCGGCACTTCGTAGTCACCATGGTCACAAAACTACCACTTTGCACCATGGCGGCACTTCGTAGTCACCATGGTCACAAAACTATCACTTTGCGCCATGGCGGCACTTCGTAGTCACCATGGTCACAATTGTGATTTTTTACCGCCACATTGTTGCAAGAAGTGTTTTGATTTTCAACCGTTTTATGATAAAATATTACATACAGATTGTGGGACGGGAAATATGCACAAATATACCTTGTGGAATGTTTTAGTGTGTTTGGCATTGCCAATGGTGGCAAATGCGGCTGGTACATACTATACTGGCGCGGCATATCAACCCGCACAATATCGTTATGGCCAGACTGGAACATATGCAACATCGGGCTATGGTCGCGCGGCAACAAATGCGGCATCTGGGGTGCAATATAATGGCTATGCCCGACCGGCAAATAATTCGTATTATCAAACAACAAGCGCCGGTCAAACCAATGCCCGAACCACACAATCACAACAATCGTCAAAATCGGGTTCGTCAAGAAATGGTTTCTTTGTGAACGCCGGAATATCGCATGAGGCGGCATCGTGGCAAATCGAAATGACAAAAGTTGCAAATTCAATGTTGCACTATGACAATGTGGCGTGGAATGTGTTTGATGTTAATGGCGGTTATATTTTTGATTTAGGCAGCACCAAGGTACAAGTTGATGCAGGCTTTAAATACGGTATGCAATGGGGTGATGCCACCATGAACGATGATGATATTTCAAATGGTGGTTTTGATCCAATCGAATTCTGGCAAGATGTTGATGGTGATGAAGAAATTACCCCGGGGGTTGATACATATATTGGAACATCGGCACGTCATGCGCTGTCGGTTGGAACCAGTAATGATGGAAACCTGTTGGGATTTAATGTCGGGGTTGGTTTGACCGATTTCTTGAAACTGGGTAATTTGAAAATAACACCATCGGTTGGTTATCGTTATTTTAAATATAAACTGGAAACAAAAGACAATTATGGGTTGTCTGTGACCAGTGCAGCATGTTTTTCATATGAAAATGGTGAAATGCAATGTGACCCACTGATATATTTGTATAATACCGATTCTGATGGAAATGTTGTTGGTACCCCCCAGGAAGTGTGGCGCACCAATGGTGGTGAACCAATGCGAATTTATTCTGGGTATGATTATATTGATACCGACCAGACATATTATTATACACAATCTGGAACCAGCCATTCATACGAAACGGAATGGTCGGGACCGTATGTTGCGCTGGATGTGTTATATGATATAAATCAAAATAATTTTGTAAATGGTCGTGTGGAATTGGGCTTTCCGGGATATACATCAACGGGCGACCAACCATATCGTTGGGATTGGGCGCATCCAAAAAGTGTCGAAGATTCATCTGGAATGTTTTCGGCGTTGCACTTGGGGTTGTTGGCAAATTGGAAAACCGCAATTACAAACAACATATGGCTGTCGATTGGTATGACATATGATTACTATACGGTCAGTGGCGCGGATGCCAAGACATATTTAAATAAATCGTTATACAATAAGTTATCGGCTTTGACGAACCCCACAGATTCAGAAGTAAACCAGGCTAACTATTTATTATCAGCCAGTGAAAATTGTGGCGGTTGGGTTTGTGAATCTAAGAAAGAAGTTGATTCAGTGTATAAATCAATGGGAATTCGCGTTGGTGTTGACGCGCGATTCTAATAATTGTTGCGGGTGAAATATTTTATGTGTATCATGTGTGATATGAAAAAATTACTGATTGCATTTTTTGGGTTGGTTTTTGTTTGTGGTGCACATGCCGCCGATTTGGTGGGGTCGGCATGGGTGAACATGACCAGTGATACATCATCGACCGCCAAGACAATGGCAATAAATGATGCACGCCGTCAAATCTTGATTGAAAAATTGGGCGCATATTCAATGACCGACCAATTGGTGCCGGCGGTGCGTTCGGCAAAAAGCACAGAACTGGTAAATCTAATTGCCGAAACAAATATTGACAATGAAAAGATTTCAAATACGGCATATTCTGCAAAAATCACCATGACAATCGACAAGGTTGCCGCGCGCAATTGGATGGCGGAAAACAATATTCAAAATTGGTTAAATGACGGTTCGTCAACCGACATGTTTGTTGCAAATATCACATTGCGTGACCCATTGGGTGATTGGGCGGATTTTAATCGTGTTATGCGTGGTGAACGGGTTGATGTGATGACTAAATATATTTCTGGGAAAAATATAACGGTTGAATTGCCGGCATCATCGCGCACAGTAATTGCGGCGGCATTGCGTGGGGCGGGGTGGCGTACCAGTGTCACCGACAATGTTATGCGTATATGGAAATAATAATCAATATCGCGAATATTTCTTGACACCCGAACATGTTGCGGGTATTTTTTCATAGTATTAATCAAAGGGGGAAATGTTGAAAAAAATATCAATGTTAGTTTTGGCGGCAATGTTGCCAATGGCGGCAAATGCGGCGGATGGGCATGATTTGAAATTAGATATTCGCCGTATCGGTTTGGATTTATCAAAGACAACGGTACGTAATGCCGATAAATACCAAAATTCACCAGTTCAGGCATTAAAGGCCGATGACCAAGAATTCGTCAAGGGTGTTTGGGATACGGTTCTGGAATATAAATATGACGATTTGAAATGGGATAATTCGCTGTTTATGGAATACGGTAAAACGACATTGGAAAAGTATACCGGCGAAAAGGTCACCAACGAAAACGCGGATAAATTCTTGCTGACATCTGATTTGGCATGGGCGCATTGGCATTTTGGTGATTTGAAATTCGGTCCAATGGTGCGTGCGGCATATGAAACAGAATTCGAAGCATCGGGTGATGCGCCGCGTCAAAATGTTATTCGTGTGAATGCCGGTTTGGCATTATTTGACCACCCGATTATCAAAAGTTTATATGTGACGGGTCTGTACGAATATGATTTTACATATGCTGATAATAAAATAAACAAGGGTGCCGTCGAAGCCGGTTGGCGTTTGGAATATCAAATTCGTGATGGTGTGAAATTATCGACCAATGGTTATTATCGTGAATATTTGACATATTCTGCATACGAAGACACCGATTTGAAACGTGATTTCAGTGCAACGGCACGTATGGATACAAATCTGTGGAACAATTTCACAATGGGGCCATATGTTCAATATCGTATTGCAAAATCACGTGATACCGATGTTTACGGCAGCAACTTTATGATTGGTTTATCATTTAACTATATTGCAAAGTATGATTTGTTAAATTATGGTACCGATGCCGAATAATAAATAAAGAACCGCCAAACATGGCGGTTCTTTATTTTATAACAGTGAACTTGTTTGATGTGCCGGCACCATTTTCATCAATCGCGCGAATTATGTGTTCGCCCATTGGCACATCGTATGTAAATGTTTCGCCCGACTTTGTTGTGCCGATTGTTTTATCGTCCATGAACCAGAATATTTTCGCGGTGGGAATTTCGCTGATTGCGTTAAATGAAACGGTCGCGACATTGCGTGCATCGGTAATTACAATGCGTGTGGTATCGGCGGGCGAAGTAATAATAATTGGGTTTTCGGTTTCGGCAATTTCGTTCAAATCGCATCCGGCAACATATGGGGGCGGGGTGTTGCGTATGATTCCGGCACGCCTAAACATGTCCAGATATTCTGGATCCCAAAATTCAAATACATCCATATGTGTTGTTTTATCATCGCGAACGCATGCGCGGCGCCCAGTCGCGTTGTCAATTGGAATTGCACGATAAACCGATGATGTTTCAATTGGCGATTTACCCGGAATAAAATATGCCATTACGGTTTTTGGGCAATATTCCCCCGCCAAGCCGCCGACCACATCGCACATTTCAATTTGCGATATGTTCATATCATCGCGCAGAAAGTTATTGTTTTTTACCGGTGTGTCGGTGTGTGAATAATAGTCAATTACCGTTTCCGCCAACCCGAAATAGATTGGTGCGGCGGCACGCGCACCGCTGAACGCGTTGTTGGGGGTGCCATCAAAATTGCCAACCCATACAATTAAAACATAGTCGCCAAAAATACCGGCGGTCCATGCATCACGATATGACGATGATGTGCCAGTTTTCCACATGTGCGTAATTTGTGGTGCGGTGCGTTTTACAAATGGTATTTTTGCGCCAATTGTCGATTGGTGTGCCAACATGTCCAGTGTTAAAAAGAATGCTTCGGGGCTAAGCACATGGGTCGGGCGCGTTTGTTTTGCATTTATATCTGTTTTAATTTCATTGTATTCGCCAAGATTTGCCATCGTTGCATATATGCCCGCCAGTTCGCGCATCGAAACCTCGGCCCCGCCAAGTGCAACAGAAATGCCGTAATGTTCGGGGGACTTTAGTCCCGACACGCCACATTCGGTTAATGTTTTGTAAAAATTACGTGTGCCAATTTGGCGCAATAAATTTATTGCCGGAATATTACGCGAATGGGTCAATGCATCGCGCGCCAAAACCGGTCCAAAAAATTCGTTGTCGGAATTTTCGGGGGCATATACACCAAAGTTTATTTTTGCATCTTTTAACAGGGTCATTGAATGAATCAACCCCATGTCCGCCGCCGATGCATATATCAATGGCTTTAATGTTGAACCGGGGCTGCGGCGCGATGTCACACCATCGTTTTCGCCAAATATTGTTTTATCAAAATAGTCAACCGAACCAATATGAACCAATTCTTGCATGGTTTTATAGTTCACCAATATCGCGGCGGCGTTGGTTATGCCAATGTCTTTGCGTTTGGCAATTTCATTGCGCAGACGCATTTCCATTTTTTTCTGTAAATCAATGTCCAATGTGGTGGTCGTTTCATTCGCGCGCGCATGGGCGGATATTTGTCGGTCGATAAAGTGCGGTGCCAAAAATGGCAAATCGCGCGTGGTGTGTGCCGCCAACGGCATATCTGCCAGTGTCGCCAATGATGATGTCGTATCTGGATATTTTTCGATCCATCGGCGCACTAAATCGGCACGCATTTTTTGCATGTTGCCGATGCCCGTGGGAGTGTTCAAACCGCGTTTTGTGGGGTTCTGGGGAATGGTGGACAGTGTAATCGATTCAATTGTTGTTAAATCATTTGGGCGTTTATGAAAATAAATCTGGGATGCGGCGGCAATTCCATGGATGTTGCCACC
>CAMOCR010000050.1 GCA_946611025.1 uncultured Alphaproteobacteria bacterium
CACACGTGCGCGACATTATTACCTGGATCCCGGCTCGGTGGCCGGGATGACACTACCCCGGCGCATTCGCGCCACCCCTTCGCCACGCGAAGGGGATTTTATACTTTGCACTTTGCACTTTATTATTTATAATCATCAAAAAAGGAAACCCACATGCAAAAGAAACCAAAAAAAGTTAATGTTGTTGTATTTGATTTTGACGGAACGCTGTCGGCGCACGACGCAAATTATGAATTTGGAAAATATTGCTTTCGCCATTCATTGCGCGCGTGGCTGTTTTTGCCAATAACATTGTTCGGTATGTCGTTTCGGCGGGTTCAACCAAATGGCATTTGGTGGCGTGAAATCGGTCGGCGTTTTATAAATGCAAAAATGGTGAAAAAATATGCCCCCGGTTTTATTGCGGAACATAAATTAAATCGCTTTGGTTGGGCGGCCGAACGCGTGGCGGCGGAACGCGCGGCGGGCAACACGGTTATTTTGATTTCTGCATCGCCAAATTACCTGTTGCGGCCATTGGTGGCGGATATGGAATTTGACGATGTTATTTGTTCGGAAATGTACAGCAATAAACCGTGGAAATATCATTTCTTGTGCTATCACAAAAACAAGGTTGTTGCGTTAAACAAATGGGCAAAAAAGAATAAAATTGTGCCAAACATAGTGCGGTCATATTCCGACAGTAAATCTGATTTGCCAATAATGAATCTTGCAGCGGAACAGGTGTGGATAAATCGGCGCACCGGCGGACGTGTTGAAAAATAAAATTACGCCACTACCCCGGCGCATGCGAAGGGGATTTTTATTCCCCAAAATCCAGGTCGCGTAATTTTTCGGCACGTGGGGTGATTTTGCCGATGGATGTTTGCAAATCTTTTAAATCGTTTTCTGTCTGTACGAAATGTTGTTGAACCGCGCCCGCACGTTTGTTCAATCGTTCTAAATCGGTCAATAACAAATCCAATTCGCGTTTAATTTGCGATGCAACGCGTTTGATTTTTATGTCCGACAATACCGCGCGAATTGTATTCAATGTTGCCCACAATGTTGATGGCGACACAATGAATACTTTGCGCCGTGCGGCATAATCAACCGCGCCTGGAAATTCACGGTGCAGTGTTTCAAATATAGATTCCGATGCAATAAACATCATTGCCGATTCCGCAGTTGTGCCGGGAATAATGTACTTTTCCGCAATGGCATCAATATGCTTGCGCACGTCCAGTTCGAATTGCTTTTTCGCGCCATCGTCGCCCCCCACAATGCGATTGTATGATTCCAATGGGAATTTACTGTCGATAATCATATCACCCGGCGGATACGGCAGGCGGATAATACAGTCCGGTCGCACACCGGTTGCCAACACCGATTGAAATGCGTATGTTTCTGGTGGCATTATGTCAGATACGATATCTTCTAATTGTCTTTCCCCAAATGTACCACGTGCCTGTTTGTTGCCCATTAAAATATTCTTGAAATTGGCGATGTCGGCACTGATATTCTTTAATTCAATCGCGTTTTGCGACAATGCCCCCAGGCGCTCTGCCAAACGTTCGCGCAGGCGGGCATTATCTTCGCGCAGGGCGGAAATGTCAACGGTTGGCCGGCGAAACAGCAGCACCAACAACATAACTGTAATTAAAACCAATAAAATTAAAATATAAGTTGTCATTTGGGAATCCTTTGGTATAGTCAATTATAAGAGGTTTTATAAATGTTGCAAATGAAACTTTGTGGGGATTTGGTTCTGCGCGAAAAGTGCGATGTGGTGACTGAAATCACACCGGAAATTTTGCACACGCTGGACGAAATGGTGCAGATGATGCGCGATCAAAATGGGGTGGGACTTGCCGCCCCTCAGGTGAACATCACAAAACGTTTCTTGGTTATGACCAATCCAGATACCGATGAAGTTTTCAAGATGATAAATCCAGTAATTACCAAGCGCAGCGATGAAACATGCACCATGGAAGAGGGATGCTTGTCGGTGTTGGGGCCGGATGATTTGCCGGTTTTTGCAAATGTGACGCGTCCAGAATCGGTTGATGTTGCATGGACAGACGAAAACGGTCGGCAATTGGCGGCGCACATGTCGGGTCTGCCGGCGCGGGTTGTGCAACATGAAACAGACCATTTGGATGGGATATTATTTATCGACTATTTATCGCCGGTACGGCGCGAAATGGTTATGCGGAAAGTGCGGAAACACAAAAAATGAAAATCGTTTTAATGGGAACAAATGATTTTGTTGTCCCAATCTTTGAAGCCGTAAGACGTGCCGGACATGAAATTGTTGCGGTGTTTACCCGTGCGCCAAAACCAATGGGTCGAAAACAGGTTTTAACCCCGTCACCCGTGCATTTATGGGCGCAATCACATGGGTTGACCGTGCATACATCAATCAAAGAATATAACTATACCCCCGATATGGTGGTGGTTGTGTCATATGGGGTGATTTTGCGCGATAATGTTTTGGGGTCTGCGCCGGTTATCAATATTCACCCAAGCGATTTGCCGCGCTATCGTGGGCCATCGCCAATACGCACCGCGATTTATAATGGTGATAAACAAAGTGCGGTCTGTTTAATGCAAATCACCGCCGAAATGGATGCGGGCGATGTATATATGCGTGAACCATTCGAAATTGGTGAAAATGATACAAACGAAACAATTGAAAATCTTGTTTCAAAAATTGGTGCGGATATGCTGGTGGAATATTTATCTAATCCGGCAAAGTATAAACCGGTGGCGCAAATTGGCGAACCAACATTTACGCGTAAATTTACAGGTGACGATGAAATAATTGATTGGTCAAAATCTGTGAATGAAATTCATAATCAAATTCGTGCGTTGGGTGCGGGGCGGACAAAAATAAATGGCATGGATGTAAAAATTTTGGAAACGCGCATTGAAAACGGCGAATTGAAGATTGCTAAAATTCAACCGGCGGGCAAAAAACCAATGGACTGGAAAAGTTTTGTAAATGGTTTGCATGGCGCAGAAATAAAATATGGGGAATAGGCATGGCGAACACACAATTTGGAATTAAACATTGTAATGCGATTGTTGCAGATTATGATGCAATAAAAAATTACTGTCCGTGCATGAATTGCTTTGGTACGGGGTGTGATACGTGTACGGTATGGAACGAAGTTGTCAAAGCTGGTTTAAAAAAGTCATCAATATGCTTGGGCTGTAAATTTCATTCGGGGCGGTGATTATGGACGCGGTCAACAATCCGTTTTATCATCCAATGTGCGGTCTGCACGCATGTAATGTTGTGGTGTCGCCGTATAATAAAAACGGGGAATGCGAATGTTTGAATTGCGCGGGTGTGCGATGCCAAGATTGCGAACGATATAAAGATTTGTTGGACGAAGCAGATAAAAATAACTGGTTGCGTTTGGAACGTTGTATAAATTGTATGAAACAAAAATGACACGATATAAAGTAATTTTGGAATATGATGGTACAGACCTGATTGGGTGGCAAGAAAACCGCCAGGGGTCATCTGTGCAATCAATTGTCCAAGATGCGATTTTTTCATTTTGTGGTGCGCGTGTTGTGGTGACGGGTTGTGGTCGCACAGATGCGGGTGTTCATGCAATTGCTATGCCGGCGCACTTTGATTTGCCGACCGAGCACAGCGCAGAAACTGTTATGCGTGCATTGAATTTTTATATGGTGAATAAGCCGGTGTCGGTTATTGGCTGTGAAATTGTTGCTGACGATTTTAATGCGCGGTTTGATTGTGTGGCGCGTCACTATGTCTATATTGTTTTGAATCGTAGTGCCGCGCCGGTGCTGGATAAAAATCGTGTTTGGTGGGTGCCGCGCAAATTAAATGTGACGGCAATGCGGCGTGCCGCGGCAACACTGATTGGCAAACATGATTTTACCAGTTTTCGCGCCGCCGAATGTCAGGCAAAATCCCCAATAAAAACGTTGGATGAATGCAAGATTACAAAACGCGGTGATGAAATTTACTTTGAATTTTCGGCGCGTTCGTTTTTGCATCATATGGTGCGGAATATTGTTGGAACACTGGTCGAAATTGGTATTGGCAAGCCATATGATATTGATGAAGTTCTGCGTGCGAAAAATCGCAGCGCGGCGGGGCCAACCGCGCCGGCATCGGGTCTGTATTTTGTCAGTGCAGATTATTCCACCGCCGCGGATGCGCCGACGGAATAACTTTCCCCGATTCATAGATTATTATGCCGCCATGCAAAATTTTGTGTTCGCATTTTGGTGCGTGGATGTTCAGGTATGAAACAATATAATCAATATTATCATCGTGGCATAATCGCACAATGTTGTTTTGCAATGGAACAAATTTTTGCGTATATGCGATTGTGTGATTTTTCAATTTGAAAATATATAAACCATGGTCGTGCTTGGCGCGGGTGTTTTTGTCGCTGGGGGCGATGCGCGCAAAACGCCGCCATGTGTCAAATGTAAAGTAATGGTTTGATGCACGTGATTTATTGAAAACAATTTCGTCATTTGAAATTGCACCAACCAATTCGCCGTCAATTGTTGCCATGAATATTGGTTTTGGTGATATACACATTACACATATCCCGAGTGATATAAATACTGTGCCCAATATATAATTTATTTTTACGCGCAATGGCCGAATTAAAACAATGCACATCATCCCCAGTATGATAAAGCATATCGCGGCGTTTGAAATATAGTTGGTGTTGATTGTCGATGCAGGCAGGTCTGCAATCATATTCGCAATACGGTATGAAAAATCGTATATAAAGTTTGCGATATCCAATGGTAGATGCACCCCAAGCAATGCCAGTGGCGTGCCGAAAATAACCAGTGGCATAATTAAACACGAAAATATTGGTAATAAAATCAGGTTGCCAATAATGCTGTAAATTGGAACCGAATTAAAATGCAATGCGATAAATGGTGCGGTAAATACCGATGCGACAATCGCCGTTAAAATCGCGGTCGCAATTGCGCGCATAATTTTGCTTTCTGGCATGCGTGGGTTTATTATATGCCAAAACCAAACCAGACCAAAAATAGCAGAAAAAGATAATTGGAATCCGGCGGTCATTATGTAATATGGGTTGATTAAAAATATCGCACAAAATGCCAAACATACATTGCGCAACGAAAACGCCCCACGACCCAAGACCAATGCAACACAAACCAATGTCGCCATTAAAAACGCGCGCAGTGTCGCAACACCCATGCCCGATATAACGACATATAAAAACAAGATAATCCA
>CAMOCR010000051.1 GCA_946611025.1 uncultured Alphaproteobacteria bacterium
TGGCTGCGTCCAGTGCCGCCATCGCATCCGACAGACCGTGCATTTTTTCCTGTTCGGCACGCCATGCATTTGTCATTTTTTCAGATTCCGCCGACAATTCTGCAATTTGCTTATCTAATGTTGCCAACCGCTTTTTTGAATCTTCGTCTTTTTCCTTTTTCAATGCTTGTTGTTCGATTTTCAATTGCATTAAACGGTGGTCAACCTCATCCAGTGCGTCTGGCTTGGACGAAACTTCGATACGAACGCGTGCCGCGGCTTCGTCAATCAAATCGATTGCTTTATCGGGCAAAAACCGGTCGGTAATATAACGGTTCGACAACTTTACCGCCGCGACCAGCGCACTGTCCGCGATGCGAACACCGTGGTGCCCTTCGTATTTTTCTTTTAACCCGCGCAGAATTGATATTGTGTCGTCAACCGTTGGTTCATCAATATATACCGGTTGAAAACGGCGCGCTAATGCCGGGTCTTTTTCGATATATTGCCGATATTCGTCCAGTGTTGTTGCCCCCAAACAGTGCAATTCCCCACGCGCCAACATGGGTTTTAATAAATTGCCTGCATCCATGGACCCTTCGCCTTTGCCGGCACCGACCATATTGTGCAATTCATCGATGAACAAAATAATTTGACCGTTGGCATCTTTGACCGCCTTTAATATTGCCTTCAGGCGCCCTTCGAATTGACCACGGAACATTGCGCCCGCCATCATTGCGCCCAAATCTAGCGACAACAATTTTTTATTCATCAGGTTTTCTGGAATATCGCGCGAAATTATGCGTTCCGCCAGCCCTTCGACAATGGCGGTTTTACCAACACCGGGGTTTCCAATTAAAACCGGGTTATTTTTTGTACGGCGCGACAAAACCTGGATGGTGCGGCGAATTTCTTCGTCACGACCAATAACCGGGTCTAATTTGCCATCTGCCGCCAGTTTTGTAAAGTCTGTTGTGTACTTTTCAATCGCCTGTTGTGGTGTTTCTTGCATTTCTTCTGGATTCATTTATCTGCCCCCATTTATTTTATCAACGCTATATATAGTGTCATTTTTCGTGTTTTCAAGATATGGGAAACAAAGCCAGACAAACAAATAAAAAGAAAAAATAAAAACATTACTTGACTTTCTGTGTTTTTTGTTATAAATTGGGGCGCAGTTATAAAGGATTTAGATATGCCACGTGTATGTAATGTTACAGGTAAAAAGACAGAAGTTGGGATGAATGTTTCCCACTCTATGCGTCATACAAAACGCACATTTTTGCCAAATTTGCAAAAATTGAAATTCCACAGCGATATTTTGAATCGCGACTTTTCGTTGCGCTTGTCAACGGCGGGTTTGCGTACGCTTACAAAACATGGCGGTTTGGACGGCTATGTTATGGCGAAACCAGTATCGCGTTTAACACCAGAAATGGCTGAAATTAAAAAAGCCATTGAAAAAAAGGCCGGCAAAGCCGCTGCACCTGCTAAGAAACCTGTGCACAAGGCAAACCGCAGTGCCCGTCTGGTAAAAAAGGTTGAATCCAAGAAAGCGGCGGCGAAATAATCGCGCGCACTTGGTTGGGTTATGGCCCTGTGGCGGAATTGGTAGACGCGCTTGACTCAAAATCAAGTTCTGCAAGGAGTATCGGTTCAAGTCCGATCAGGGCCACCAGAAATAAAAATTCACCCGTTTGGGTGATTTTTTATTTCTCTGCCATAAGCAGACGATTTTTGAACTTTGCACTTTGATAAAATACTGTTGACGTGGGTCGCTGTATTTTTTTATAATCACATTACTAAGGGGGAAAGTGACTATGAAAAAAGTATTTTTGGGGCTGTTTATCGCGTTGGCATTGGCTGGCTGTGGTCAGGTGTATGACCGCGAACCCGTCAGTATCGGCTATGACAACAACGAACTGAAATTAAGCCCATGCGCATGCATCATGGTATTCCGTGCATAAAACCATACATAATGTTGTGGGGGGGGCGGCATTGAATTATCCAGACGATTTTAATGTACCGACATTTGCGGCGGGAAAAAGCATTGCAGTTTCCCGCGTGATGGGTATTGGAATTTTGTCTGGAATGTTAATCATTATATTCTTGTGCGGTTTATTATTATGGACAATTCGTTCGGTACATGTTGAACCGTATATTTTGGCGACTGGTGGTATTAACGATGAATGGAAAATCATTGCCCCCGGTACATTTCGTCCAGAAATAAAAATGACCAGCAACCAGATTATGCAGCAATCTGTGGTTTGGAAATTCGCACAAAACTGGTTTTCAATTTCCGGTGAACACGACATAAATGCAAACATGTGGGACACAACATGTGACCGCACCGATTGTGATACGACCGATGGAACAAATCCATGTGTTATATTCTGTGCATCGGGCGATAATTTATTTACCCGATTTAAAGATGACATTTTGCCCCAATACACAGACATGGCGGGTGCCGGCACACAATGGTCGGTTGTTGTTGATTCTGTGCGCATAACCCCAGTTGGCACGATTACAAATGCCGGCGGCACATGGCGCGTTCAATTATCTGTTGCAACCAGTGGTAATGACACAATGCATATTTTGGCATATGCCAAGGTTGCACAAAGTCCAAAACTGTATCCAAAAACGGCGGGATACTATGTCGCAGATTTTAACGCATATCGGGTGAATTGATGAAAAAACTGATTATGTTTTTGGGTGGTCTTGTTTTAATTGCACTGACACTGGGCATGCTGTTTTTGACATCGGCAATTTATGATTCTGTGCGTGGCACACAGATTGACACATATTTTTTCCAGCGCAACAACTATTCGGCGGAACGCACCGGCGCGCCCGAAACCCCGGGTGAAATTGGCGAAACAACGATGCGCGAAATGCTGATAAAGAAATTTGTTAACGAATATTTTTATGTAATTCCAGATGCTGAAAACATCGCGCGCCGCATATCAAAATCGACATCGGTTTTGTATAAAATGGCATCGCCCGCGGTTTTCAGCGCATGGCAAGGGGGCGAAGCCGAAACAATCCAAGACATGGCGGATCACCGCAAAATGCGCATCGTTGAAATTGATGGCGAAATATTTATGCCCAGCGGCAGTGATTACTGGGTTGTACCATATGTTCTGTATACATGGGACGAATCGAACGACATGGCGACGGCGCCAACGGTTTCGCGTGGACAAATGCTGATGAATGTGTCGTTTGAAATGGGCTTGCGCGAAACAGTGGGTGGCGAACCATTTGATGTTGGAAAATATTTAAAAGATGGTTATAATACATTTGAATCTGCGAACGAACCGGCGGCGATTTTCAAATTTCGCGTCAACGATTTGGAAGATAAATGATGATTAAACGCGTTGCATTTTTAGTAATGTTTTTAATGGCGACCGCCATGCCTGCCGCGCGTGCCGACGATGATGCATTTGACTTTGATAATTTTGCCATTACCGACAGTGTGGATGCCGACATCACCACATCACCAAATTCATTAAACCCGGGCGCGATGCCGGCGGCGGTGTCGGGTTTTGACATTGCAGGCATCATGTTGGGCATGACATTTGATGATGTTTACACATTATTTGCAGACGGTGGTTTATATGCGCCCCGCACGAACGATGCGGTTGTGTACACGATTCCGGCGGACTGGCGGTATAATTTGGACTATGAATGTCGCGAAACGGGCGTGTTTATGCCCGCCCAGTTGGAACAGTGTATACGCACACTGGCGAAAAATCGCGGTTTAATGTATGCGGCGGAATACCACCTGGTGCGTGCAACCACCGGCGAAACGATTGATGTTTATTTTACCAGCAACGAAACCGACAACCGCGTTTGGCGCATTGAATATAATAACGATGTTGACGACACAATGGGCGATGACGACATGTTTGAAAACCAGCGTCAAAAAAAGATTTTATCGTTCTGGTCGGGTGTGGTTGATAAATATGGCACCCCGAATTCCGGCACAGACAAATGGGTTTCATCAACTAATTCATATGACCCAATGATGACGGCATACTATGGCGCACTGGAATTGATTGACAACGGGCGATATGCGACCGATGCGGCGAAAAATGTGACCGATGCGCGCGTGAATTTTCCCGCCAAGGCATACGCGTTTTAATTCGTCATCCCGGCGGATGCCGGTATGACTGCTCTGTGGGATACTAATTCTATTTTTTTCTTGATAATACAACCCCATTGGCTTAGACTAAATTTGAATTTCAATGGATGATTGGAATTCGGGGACTTAGAAACTCCTCCTATATAACTCCGGTGCGAAGGCATCGTAAAATGTGTTTATTGTGCGATTCGCACCGTTTTCCCGACACACCGGTCGGGAAGCCGTTGGTTATAAGGCAATGCCAAAGGCCAACGGGGTCATTTGAGTTATATGACGTTTCTAACTTCCCGACCACCAATTATTCGGTGGTTTTTTTATACCATGAAATTCGCGACAAACACGGGTGGGTGCGCATGTCATAACCAAAGCATGCGGGATTAGAAACAAGTTTTCTGATTGTTTGAACACCCACCCCAGATAAAGATAAGGAGGATTTTATGGTTAAAAAACCTACATTAATATATGATGCATCACAAATTGCAGGTGGTTTGAATAAAAACCGTTCCAGAACCGGAATATACATGGTGGCTTATAATATATTACAAAAATTGGTTGAATCTGATAAATTTGATATATCGCTTTACAGTACATACCTTGACAACAGATTTCATGATTTTGTGAAACAAAATTTTGGCAATTTGCCAATATACACCAACAATAAATACGCAAAAACCCTATCACAAATGGCTGTTTTAAACGATAAATTACGTGCAGACAAACATAATATTTTGAAGTTATTATTAAATATATTTGCACGAAAACCCTTGAAGTTTATTGGAAAGTGTGTACGACTACCATATTTTGATGTCGCTTTTTCTCCATTATACGGGATAAATTCACGAATTCACGCCAAGCATAAATATGTTTTTCTACACGATGCAATACCTTTACTGTTTCCGGAATATTACCCACAAATGAAAATAAATAAATATGGATTCTGTGATTTTGTAAAACGTATAAAGCGAAAACCTAATTGGAAATACTTCGCAAATTCAATCGCAACAAAAGA
>CAMOCR010000052.1 GCA_946611025.1 uncultured Alphaproteobacteria bacterium
GGCGTCCAACATTGGATTTAGGCTATGGTATAACAGACCGCTGGGCGATTCATGGTCAGGTTGGTTATACACACAACCGCGATATTGAACGCTATGGCTTTCATTTGGGACGCATCGGTACAACATACCGCGTAATTAACAGTGCAGACGGCTGGGTTTGGGATTTGTATGGCGATTTCCATCTGGGTGGTATGCAAGAAATGAAGGGTGCGTTGGTGAACAAGGGATCAACTCCGTTGGATACAGCATTCTCTTATGATAATTATTCCAATGGTCGTTGGGGTTATCATGTCGGTACCAAGGTTGGTAAAGTTTGGGACCGTTGGACAACCAGTGCATTTGTTGAATTATTACGCACATGGGGTAACCATAACAACGCAATTGATACGACAAAAATCAAGGCAAAACAGTTAAACCCAATGTTGCCAAATGTGCCGTTATCTGCAATTGGTATTCCAGATGAAATATCGGTTGATTTGAAATCAACAACCGAATATGACTTGGGTGCGAATGCATTTTATCAGGTTAACGAACGTTGGTCGTTTGGTATTGGTTTGAAATATATTTACCATGCAGAAAATGGTTTAAAGAAAGTTCATACCAAGATTACAGATACAACAGGTCAAGCCGTTGCAGCTGGTATTGTTCAAAACTATAAAGACATGCACGACAGCTTTGGCGAATTTGCCCAGGCGTTGACTGTTGCATATCAGGCAACTGATTATATGCAAATTGCATGGTTTGTTGAAAATACTCTGGACGATGGTCAGCGTTTGAATGCAAATACGACAGATTTCAAGGTTGAAACCGCAATTCGCTTGAACGTCAAATTCTAAAGAAACGACGCGAAAATCGAAACCAAAACACCCCGATATTTTGTCGGGGTGCTTTTTTGTATATACAAAACACTTTTTTATGGGGCATTTTTATGATATAATATACCCATAGAAAAGTCGGAGCGAGAATGAAAAAGTTCGGTATTTCTGCCGCTTTGGTTGGAATTGTGCTGGGCGCGCCATATGGCGCGGGTGCCGCATATCCGGTGTATCAAAACCCAAATGCCAGCAATCAAATCATCGCAAATGGACGTGTTTTATACTATCCAAATGGTGCAAATGTCGTTATGCCGAACGCAAATGGTGTGGTCGCCCAAAATGGCCAGGTTGTTATTGCAAATTCGGCGGTTGCTGCGAACCCGACACGCATTACCGGCGCATTGCCCAAGGTTGGTTCAAATGCCACCGCGGCGGGTCGCCAATATTATCAGCCGGCGGATTTTGACAGACTCGCGGACAGCGGTTTATATGTCGGTATTTCGGCGGGGTACACCGCATCGCTGATGGGGTCAATCAGTGCCGATTACGCAAACGAAGACAAGGCATTTTTGGTTCCGGGCGCGTTCAAAGCAGCGGACTTTGACAAAGATACGGTTATTCCATTACAGGTTTCGGTTGGTGCCGCGATAAATAACGATATTCGTGTTGATTTTTCGTTCCTGCGGTACAGCGGTTTAGCATATCCAGACCAGGTTGAAACATCGACTGGCAATGGTTATACCACGGCAACGGTTGATGGTGGGGCAATTACTGCGAACGCGACAATGTTGAACGTGTATTATAACATTGATTCATATACCGGATATTTGGCTGGTGGTGCATTACGTCCATATGTTGGTATTGGTGCAGGTATTTCGTTGAACACAATTGCGGACTATGTCGTATCGGACAATGAATATTATGCCGAAGTTGATAATGATGCATTAAGTATTGTTCCAGATGGTACATTGACGGGGGTTTCAGACATTTTGGCATATCACAATGGTGGCACCGCAGAACAATTTGCATTTATGCTGGAAGGGGGTGTCACAACCGATTTGTCGGGCGGATTAAAGATTGATTTCTTTGTGCGCTATACCAATCTGGGCAAGGTTAAAACATCGGGCAGTATTGTTATGTCCCAGACCGAATGGCTAAAAGACAGTGCTTCGGCAACACTGGAATCACAGGCGCCATACGACAGTGTCTATCACTATACCAATTGGTATGAAAGTGGCCGTCTGTCAATGGTTGATGTTGGCGCACGGTTAAGATTGCAATTCTAGTGGGGCATCGCAATCGCGATATGTTTTGGATACGAAAAAGATGGTACGCAAAAATTTAATTATGCATTATTCTTTGTTCGCGGGAATTGTCGCAATTGCGGCGGTGGGTGATGCGTGCGCGGCTGTTCGTATTGGAAACGCAACCCGCAATAATTATTATGAACAGCAAATGATGGAACAGCAACGCGCAGCGCAAATTGCATCGACAAATGATATTGCGCGTATGTCTGGAAACGTATCGACAAATGTATCACAGGATTCAAATGTGGTTGCTGATTCGCGGGCAGAGGCATGTTCGGCAATTTACCCAAATGGTGAATTTAAAATTGCACGTCCAACGGCGGGTACTGGTGTGGGCGGCGCACAAACATGTGTTTCAGTTGTGGAATTGCGTGGCTATCAAATGGGCAAGGGTGGCGCAGATGCGGTCTTGGCGCGTGCAAATGTTGCGGCGGGAACGGCGATAAACTGTAATATATCTGCATTTCCAGATTCAACATATTTGCCAGATGCCGCCAATGTAATTTTCCCATCTGATCGTGAACCCACGGTCGATGATGTTAAACAGGTAATGAACCAAGAACAAAAACAAAATGCGGGATTAAAAATTGCGGCGGCAACACTGGTCGGGGCAATTGGGGGCAATATCGCAGGTAAAAACGATGTTGGCAAAGACGGCTTGATTGGTACCGACAAGGGCAAATTACAGGGTACATTGGTCGGCGCGTTGGGTGGTGCCGCAATCGGTGCCGGTGGCGCATATGCCGGCAAGGTTGGTGGCGATATGATTATGTCTGCGGGTATAAACGCGGCGGCTGGCGGTGTTGTTGGAAATATCGCGGCGGCGGGGGATTCGGTGCTGCGTATTGAAGATTGTGTTGTTAATGACAAGCCAAATTCATGCCTGTGGGGATATATGGTTGATGGCCCAGATTTAAAAACTGGAAACGATGGTTCGTTGTGTGCAGACGGCAAATGCAACCGCTATTACATTGATTTGGTTGATGGTTCATCGGTGATGCGTTGTGATGAAAATGACAAAAATTGCCAATTTGTAAGCAACCTGGTCGCGATTTATGTACAAGATACGGGGTGTACGGGGGGGACAAATATCCTTGGCAAGACTTGCAGTAATGCGCTTGCGTTGACCGATTTGGAAAGTCGCCATTTAGAGATGTTAAGTAATCGATCGAAAGGGGTATATCATATTGTCAAAGATGGTGTTGGCGGTCAAGAAATGGAATCGGGTCCGGCGGGTGCCGATGGTCATACATTTGGTGCAATTTCATCTGCAAAAATTGATAATGGTCGCAAGGCCGCAATGATTCCAAATTTTCGTGACAGTGCATTTGGCAAAAAACAGAAAGATTGGAACGAATGGCAGAGCAAAACATCCAGCATAACGATATATTTCCGTAACAACGATGGCAGCATTGGCGAAGTAATCAAAGGAGCAAAGCTCGCAAACTTTTATCCAATGTATGTCAGTGCCGAAGACGGTGGCATTATCGATTTGGGGAACAAGGCGCGTTTGAAATCAACCCTGATTGGCGCGGGTGCGGGTGGCGCATTGGGTGCATTTACTGCGTATCAGGGCGCGCAAAGTGATATTGACGAACGTTGGGTTTCGGCAGTTCGTGAATACAAAGATTCATTGCAAAAATTCTATTGCATAACTGGTTCACGTTTCTTGTCGTATTATAACGATGTGGTGGTTATACCAAACATGGAATAAGAAAAACGCGCCATCGGCGCGTTTCTTATTGTTTCACAATCTCTAACACTTTACTTGGAACATCGGCGATTGGTACGCGAACCTGTTCCATGGTGTCGCGATAACGCAATGTGACCGTGCCATCTTCGATTGTTTGGTGGTCAACAGTAATGCATACCGGCGTACCAATTTCGTCATGACGGCGGTAATTTTTACCGATATTGCCACTGTTTTCCAATTCAATGCGACCAATGCCCAATTTGCGCAAATCGTTTTCAATGTTATTTGAAATTTCCAGCAATTCTGGAACATTACGCGCCAATGGAATAACCGCCGCCTTGACCGGCGATAGCCATGGTTTTAATTTCAATACCGTGCGCGATTTACCATCGGGCAGCGCTTCTTCGGTGTATGCCTCTATCATGACTGCCAACATCGCACGATTTACACCCATTGCCGTTTCAATCACATATGGGATAAAACTTTCACCCGTCTGCGCATCGGCATATGCCAATTTTGTTGTGCTGTCTGTGTTTTTCAAAACGTTGGCATGAATCTTGAATTCATCCTGGGATTTTGTGTGTGAACCCAAGTCAAAGTCTTGACGGTTGTGTACCCCTTCGACTTCGTCAAAGCCGTCTGGGAATGCATATTCAATATCAACCGCCGCCTTGGCATAGTGCGCCAATTTTACGTGTGGCAAGAAACGCAATTTTTCGGCAGGAATGCCCAAAACATCAACCCACCACGCCATGCGGTTTGCCTTCCACATTTCAAAATATTTTTCGTCATCGGCTGGATTCACAAAGTATTGCATTTCCGCCTGTTCGAATTCGCGCATGCGGAACACAAAGCCGCGTGGGGAAATTTCGTTGCGAAATGCTTTGCCAATCTGGGCAATGCCAAATGGCAACTTGTGTGGTTTTGCATCCAAAACATTTTTGAAATTCACATATGTCGTTGTTGCGGTTTCCGGACGCAGATATGCATTGATTGCGCCGTCTGCCATTGCGCCAATCGACAGCCCCATCATCAATTGATATGCGCGTGGTTCGGTAATGTCGGTTGAACCACAGTTGTCGCATTTTGTTGGGTCTTTCATTTTATCCTGACGCATGCGGGTGCCGCACTTTTTGCATTCAACCAATGGGTCGGAAAACGATGCCTCATGCCCAGAATATTTCCACATTAAACGATTGGAAATCAGTGCCGCATCCAACCCTTCGATATCGTTGCGGGAATAAATCATTGCGTTCCACCATGCGTTGCGGATGTTGCGCATCAATTCAACGCCATATGGACCAT
>CAMOCR010000053.1 GCA_946611025.1 uncultured Alphaproteobacteria bacterium
TGTGGCGATACGGCAACATGTGCAACATTTGATGATGATGACAACATTGGTACAGAATCGTTGTTGTCGTACAAGGACAATAATGGCAATTATGTAATCGAAGGTTTGGTCTCATTTGGTAATGTGAAAGTTGGCGAAGTTAGCGATATGTCAAATCCAGACGATATAAAATTTGGTAAATATGAAATCAATATATCTGATTACAGAAGTCACTTGAATGATACCAATGCAACGGTTCAACGTGTTGTTTCATCGTTGCAATCGGCGGCAAACAAGATAAACCAAAAAATTGCGATTTTGTCACAAGACCAAACAATCAAGAATTGTGTCGAAGGGCGCGATATGTCCCAGGTGCGTACACGTGCATCGACAAATGATACCGGTGTTGATCGTACAACGGCACGATTCCCGAACTTGTTGGATTCATCAATTTTGGCAATTATAAATTCGGGTATTGAACGCGCAAATGTGAATTATACCAAGAAATATAACAAGTTGGTTGGCGAAGCATTGCAATCACAAAGCGATGATATTAAATCGGTGTTGTGTTCGGCGATGGCGACCAGTACAAAACCAACATGTGTTGAATATGGCATCTTGGGTTTTTGTAAAAAATATGAGGCGAACAATTTTGATAATGTGTTCACATCAACCGACAAATCTGGAATGGATGATGGGGTCGCCGATGCCTATGCAACGCGTTATGTGATTTCGGGTGCAAATATGTCCAAATTGGCATCTGTACAACAGGCCGGTCATTCGACATATACACAAACAGATTCGTATGGTAATATGTTGGGACGCATCACGATGAGTGCGGCGTATTCACCATCGACACACACATGTACATTGACCACAGAATCGGTTGCATGTAAAGATGCAGAATCAGTTGTGACGACCGATGATAAATCAACGTGTGACAGTGGTGGTCTTAATTTATTCGGTGGTTCTGGATGCAGTGGCAGCGGTGGTATTTTAAATGCGGGTGGTGGCAGTAAAAAAACCAACATAACCCAAACATATCATGGCACCACATGTAAAGAATTTGGTGAACCTGTTGTTTCCACCAATGTAATCGAAATGTAAAAAACACCGCCCGTGTGGGCGGTGTTTTTTATTTTAATTCATTCAAATCGGTAATTATACGAATGCCGGCGGATTCCCATTGCTTTCGTAAATCGTCAATGTCCATTATGTTATCCGCCCCCAGATAAATTACGGGCTGGACATTGTTTGTGGCGGCGGCATTCAAGACGGCGGCAATTGGTGATTTACGTGTTTTACCGGCGGCAAACCAATTTTCATCATCTGCAACCCAGAAATCATCATCGGTGTGTGCAACAACCGCATATTTATTAGTCACCACAACATCGTCATTGGTTGTATATGGCATGCCACTTGATTCCATGAATTTGATAATCGGCGCAACGGTTTCGTTCATGTTATGCACATTTTCGATTTCGGTGTTGTCATCATCGTCATCATCAAAATTTATATCGGTAAATTGTGGAATATCGCCAATAATATCGTCTGTATCGGTAATATCAAAGTCGGTTGGAATTGGAATGTCCGGCGTTGGTGTATCTGGGGTTGGTTCGATGATTGGTTTTTGAACTGTTGCGCGTGTCATGTTGCCCAAGTCAAACGCCGATTGCGGCATGTGGGGCGCGTGTTCGCGCGCGCGCGCATATGCAACGCGCAGTTCGCCGGGAATGTCTTTGGGAACCGATGGTGTGTTTTGGTCTGGTAATGGTTGTGGTTGTTCGGCTGTTGGTGTGTTTTTGGGGGCAACATCGTCCATTGGGGTTTGTGTGAACGCATTTATAAAAAAGTTTTTTATACGTTCTGGACATTTAATTGTGAACAATGGCGCGCCGGTTCGTGCAATTACGACAGTTGTGGCAATATACATCGGCACTGCCGCCAATAACAAAACACCAAAAACCATACCGGGGAACCCATGAATGTGGGCGTGTGCCAATTGCCACCAGCGAACGCGGGAAAATATGTCGAAATCAAACATATATCGCATAATCGCCCATGTCGCAATGAAATAGCCCACCGTCCACAAAATTGTGTACTTGTTTGATTTGTAAAAGTTCAAAACCTTGTCCAACATCACATAAACATTATAGACATTATTAATAATTTGTCAACATTTTAATAAAATCAAGAAAATGTTAAAAAAGTGTATCAAAAAACTTTTTTTAAGGCTTTTTTGTGGTATAATTAAAGTAATTATCCAAGGGGGGAATTTTATGTGTAAATTTACGAAAATGCTGGGTACGTCATTCGCGTGCATGTTTGTTTTGTCGGTGGTGTCCACGGTAAATGCTGCGGATACATCGCGTTTGTCAACGGGGGCGGGGCGTGCCAGTCGTGCAACCCAGACGGCGCGTATGCCATCGATGCCGGTGTTGCCGATAAATGCAATGGGCAATACAACGGTTGATACCGATAACCAATCTGGTTCGGTTGTGCCACCACAGCCAGATAATCCCCAACCGGATAATCCCCAGCCAGACAATCCACAACCAGAATGTCCAGATGGTGGCGTTCGCAATTCGGATTATGCAGTCGCCGATTGCATGAATGATGTTTTGTCTTGTGTTAATAATGGTGCATTGCCAAACGGATTAAATGATTTATTCAGCGAAGATGTCCGCAATGCGATTTTAAATGGAATGGGGCTGTGTTCAGTTCAGGTTGACAAGTGTATGGTATCGGTACGACGTGATTGCAAACCGGTCTATCGTTCGATGGCGGATGTTTGGGTTGACTTTAATTCGCGCAAGGTTCAACCAGAATACTATAATTTTGTGTTGCGCAAAACAGGACTTACCCCGAACCAGGCGGAAAACACATGTCGATTGTTGGATAAAAATACATATGGCCCATCGTTTGCCGCGGTTGCAAATGACGGACGAACCACAGCCGAATATAATAACCAAGTTGGCGCGTACAACGGTCAAATGGGTAATGTGCTGATTAAATCAAATCCCCAAGGGGTCGCGGTCAATGATGGCAATCCAGGTGTTGATGGCGCGCGCGGACACTATGCGCGCTGGGATGCGACAACGGCAACATGCCTGATTCGTGTTGCGGCGTATAACAAAGATAAACAGATCAAGAACAGTTGGTTGTTCGGTGCACTGGGCAATGACGAAGCGGCAGAGGTTTGGCAACCAGCCGGTGAAACATTCAGTTGCAACAAAGATTTGTTTGGATTTTCGTTGATGAAAGATACTAATACCGCGGCCGTGGTCGGTGTTGGTGGTGGTACATTGTTGGGCGCGGGTATCGGTGCATTGGCGGGTCATGGCAAACGCTTGTTTGATTGTAATAATGAAAAGCATCGTCAATTGTTGATGGAACAAATCCAGGGCGATGGTACAATGCGCACAATAAACCAATATTTATTTGAACCGATTGCCGCTGGCACAACAACTGTATCGGTGAATACATGTTTGGAAATTGTGAACCTGTATGATAAAAACGAACGCCTGGCAGATGCATTAAAGGCATGTAATGCATGGGGTGTTGACAGCGTCGATTTAGAGGCCAGCATAAGCGCATCTATAAATTGCAATGGGTATTCTAATCTGGATGCTTGTTTCAAAACATTGCCAATTGCACAGGATTGTGTTGGTAAAAATTTCACAACGGTTGATGCATGTGTGGCGTATTTGAATGAAAACAAAGGCGCAGAATTGGAAAAACAATTCGACTCTCAATATGCAGATGCAAATGCGGCGAACAAGAATTGTCGGTTTAAATCGTTCCGTGTCGCAACGGCTGATGATATTTTGTGTGATGGAACAACTGCGGGCTGTGTCGGGCCACAAGAAATTGAACGTGATATGAATGCGTTAAATCGTGTATTTGGTGACAAAGATGCCGCCAAGACGGGTTCGTTGGCATATTTGATTGTGAACGGTGAAAAATCAAACATGGCGCGCAGCATTGGTACCGGGGCCGCTATCGGTGCGGGTACCGGCGGTGTTGCCACGGCGATTACGGCACTGGTCGAACGCAACAACATTAATTGCCGTGTTGGTGATGGTTTGAATACGGTTGCGTTTGGTAAATCGCATTCGATTGATACACTGAAAGATTTCTATGTTAAATGGAATTTGCGTTTGCCAGATACAGTGATGCCAACAGCCAGTGCGGTTGATTGCAAATCGTGGAAATTGTCATGCGCACAATATACCGATTTGGAACAATGCAAGGCTGCGGCCATAAATTACAAACCAAACATCGATGGTACAATTACATTGGTGCGTTCGGCGTGTGCAGTATCGGGCAGTGTGTGTATTGAAAATGCCGCAGTTGCCCAATCATATGGTGCATGCATAGAATAAGGCATTTATAAAGTTTCTTTAGGTGTGTCCCTAAAGGTTGCGTCCCGGGTCCCTGCGTTTATTCCTTGTCGCGTGGGGAACAACCCCCGGGGCGCATTTTTGTATTAAAGTTCAAAGTGCAAAGAGCAAAGTTCAAAGTGCAGAAATGGTGCCAGATGTTAAAACCCACTTTGCTATGTGCAAGGGGGGAATTTTGGTTGTTTGTGGTGCCTTTGATTTCGCGGAATAATCATGATATCATCCAACAAAGTGTTGTGGGGCAGGGGGGTGTATTTGCCAGTGCTATATTCTGTGTCAACCCCATGGGGTTGGTTCAAGAAAATTCAATTAGCAGTCATAAATTGGAAAATAACAAGCAGTTATTTTATTTGTTCGTATAGGAGCTTTCATCGTCCGCTGTTGCGGTCTGGTTTTCATTGGTTTGATTTTGCTTGTCTTTGTTGGAATTCACCGCGATATTTGCCGCCAGTGAACCCGCCGCGCCAACACCCGCAGTTATTGCGCCCGCTTTCAAAGTGTCGGCTGTTTTATTCTTTTGTTCATTCCATGCGGCTGCATCTGCACCATCGGGGTTCATCAGCGCGCGCGCGACCGATGCATAGTTCCCGCCGGTAATGCCGGTGCCAACATCATCATATAAACCAG